>NZ_JBFRYH010000054.1:0-15715 GCF_040984445.1 Streptococcus handemini | reverse complement strand
TCTTTTAACTCAGACGAATAGTGTTTCCAAGTTCGACTCTCCTTAAGACCGTCTATACCGAACTCCTCATATTTCATTTTCCAAGACTGGATTGTTTGATGATCGACCTGATAGTGTTTACTAAGTTAATCGCCTATATTTTATACAAATTCATCCAATTTCATGCAGAAATAACCCATGTTTTTTGAATGAAAGATGGATATTTATTCGTAAAATAGGACTCAGATGCACCTGACTTGAAACAATTTGAACCAAAAATTTATGATGATAGACGGCTGATGAATACACAAATAAGGGACTTCTCATATAAAAGAAGCCCTTTTATTCTATTGTGAAATCTTCCTAAATCTCTGATAACAAATTAGACTTATCAGAATGAGAATAATAGGAACACCAAATGCCTGTAGGCTAATCCAAAATGCCGTGTCAGGGGTCTGCTGCTGATTGCTTACATAACCAGCCAAATGTAGACCAAAACCAATTCCTAAGCCCGTTACTGCCGTTGAAAATTTTGCTAATAGTAATTTGGCAGAGGTCAAAATAGCAGGATAGCCGCTACCTGTCTCTCGTTCGCTAATGTCAATGACAAGAGCCAAATCATGCGTGGCCGTTACCATAAAAAGACCAGAGCCAATTTGTTTCATAGACGCTGCTAAAAACATCAGCGGAACGTTGTCGGCTAGAGTCTGCCCCAATGTGAATAAGCCAAGCATCCCCACTATACTCAAGAAGCCAGAGGAGTAAAAAATAGCCTTTTTTGAAATCGAACGATTTAATCGAGGATAAACACTCGCTCCAAGCATTTGAGCTAAGATGGTCAACGCATAAATGGAAAAGAAATACTCTTGGCGAATACTGTATTTGAAATAATAAATATTGTAAGCATTCATCCATTCAAAGGAGAACTGGAAGAAAAAGAAATAAAGAGCATAGGATAAGAAAACCTTATTTTGAAAGATTGTCCTAAAAACTGCTGCAATAGGAAGGTATTCTTTTTCCTTTGTTTCCACTGATTGAGAAGTTGGTAAGTGAGGATAGCCCATAAAAAGAATTAAGAGAATAAACGCTACTAAGAACATCGTTAGACGGGAAAAGCCATGTTGCTGGTCATCACTCAATAGGTGCAACAAAGGAAGAGCCAAGGTGAAACAGATTAGAGAAGCAAAACTGGAAAAGAAGGTCGCTACCGTTGATAACCTCGTGCGTATGCTGTCACTAGTAGACAATCTAGGCAATAAAGACCAGTAGCTAACATCCATTATCGTATAGAAAATATCCAACAAAAAATAGAGGACGCAAACAGACGCAACCCAAAAGGAGGTTGGAAGATAAAATTCCACTGAAAATAAGGCGACAAAAATCACCATCGCACCCACCGCCCCAACCAGATACCAAGCCTTCAAATATCTAGAGTATCTGTCTAGCAAATAAGCAGCGACTAAATCACTCGCCGCATCAAACAAGCGATTGAAAAAGAGGATACTCCCAACTAATGTCGTTGCCATCATCAAGCTGTCTGTCAAATAAAGCATGAGCAAGCCCCCTGAAAAAGACAAGAGTAAGTCCTTTGAAAATCCTAACAATCCATACGCTAAAAGCTGTTTTCGTGTCATAAAAATCCTTTCAATATCAAACTACTTTTTCTATCCTAGCATATCGGAAAGTATTTGTCCAGACTCTAAAAATAAGGTATAATAACTAAGAATTTGAAAAAGGATGACATACCATGCAAGCAAATGAGCGTTTATTAGATTTATTCCTTCAGCTAGTGAAAACAAAGCAGATTACTAAAAAAGAATTGATTGAAAAATATGGCGTGTCTGGTACTGCTATTCAACGGAATATACAGTCACTAAAGCTGGTCATGAGCCATCTGGATGGCTTACAGGGTGACGAGATTATCCACCAACCAACGAAAGGGAGTTACAGTCTCAACAAAGAAACACTTGCTAAAGCTGGACTGGCTAACCTGTCTCTCCTTGCAGACCATAAGCTATTAGCTATTATCAAAGTCCTTATCAACAGTCGAGCCTTTAACAAGGCAGAATTACAGGAGATACTAAGCACCCTCGTACCGAATGATTTTGCCTATAAAGACCTCCTCAGAAACGAAGTGGCCTTTTATAAGGGAGTGCCTAGTGAGGGTATCTTTGAGAAGCTGGCACTGATTTTACAGGCCATCTCAGAGCAGCGGAGTATCGCCTTTAGCTATACTAAAAATTTTGTTACGGAAAAGTTTGAAAAGACGGTTGAAATGGTCTTTTTTAGCGATATGTACTTCTACATTGCGACCGCAAACCATAGCAGTGAAGATGACATCATCCTAGAAAATCTCAATAAATTCCGCATCAATAACATGGAGAACCTCCGACTTTTAGAGAAGGAGAGTTCTCCCCCCCCCGTACAATCAGCGCTTTCAAGCAACTGAGTTAGCTCACCGAACAGGAGTTTTTGCCTTCTTTGGAAAGCCTGTCCAGCTGACCATTGATTTTTATTACGACCCTGTCTATGTCCTTGACCGCTTCCCAAACCACCAAATCATCTCCCAACATATCGAAAATGGTCAGACGGTTACACGTATCGTCTTGGAAACCAATGATGGTTATGGCTTGAAAATGTGGCTCCTCATGCAAGGAAAGCAAGTCAAAGTCATCAAACCACAATCCATACAAATCGCCCTCCAAGAAGAGCTCCAACAAGTCCTAAAACTATACGATGAATAAAACCAGTCTCGCACAGACTGGTTTTTGATTTTTTTAAAAAATTTTGCATTTTTCTATTAACTGTGCAAAATATGCATAGGTCGTTTGGTATACTCGAGTAGAAACTATTTAGAAAGATGGTGCAAAAAATGACCGAACAATTTGAACATAAAACTGAAGAACATCCTAGATTTTCTAAGAATCCAGGAATTATCTTTGTTAAAATTAAAGATGGTTCAACGCTGGATCGTGATGAATCAAAAGTCTATACTGTTCAAACAAGAAATGATACTAATCTAAAATCCAGAACTTTGGGTGATTGGCGTATCAGTCAAGAAAAAGTATACAGCATCCAATATATTGTAGGGGTTGACTCTGGAAGTGAGAACAACATTATTTCAGCATACTCCGTACATAGTCCAGAATATCATCAATTCCCAGATGAGTCTCGAAGAGTCCGTTTTCAAACAGATGAATCATCTGCTGATGTACTTGAAAGATTACTGAAGGAGTACCCAACTATTAAAGAAGAGTTGAAAACCATACCTTTTCATGGCCCAACTCGGTATTATTAGAGTACCGGGGAGTATATATCGTTCACCATAAAAATAAAGGAGCTTTTTTACAAATGAAAAACAACACAATGAAAACAGCAACTTTGGCAACTATCGCTGCAGTCGCTGCAACAACACAGCATGCTGTGTTCGCTGATGAGGTCACAACACCAACTACGACCAATGAAGCAACAACATCTGCCGCAACCACTGAAGTAACCAAACCTCAACTTGATGAAGCAGCTACTCAAGCACAACAGGCGACCGATGCTGCTAATCGAGCGCAAGCTGATGTTGAAACCGCTCAAAAGAAAAACGATGAAGACAAAGCAAACGTCACTGCTGCACAAGCAGATGTGGAGAAAGCTCAAGCATTCGTGAATGACCCTACACCTGAGAAAATCGCTGAGATTGAAAAAGAACTCAACGAAAAAACTGCAGAGTTAGGCCAACCAAGTGATATGTTTGGCTGGTTTTTCCATGATAACACTGCTGTTGGCGTTGAAGCTCAAACAGAATACGACCTAGAATCTGCTAAAAGAAACGCAAATATTGAGACTAGAATTCCTGAAATTGAGAGGGACATCTCCCACAATGAGGGGATCCTCCAAAAACTTCCTCCTCTTTTAGAACGATCTAAAGCTGAGCTTGCTAAAGCCGAAGAGGCTTATCAAGCCGTTAAAGCAAAAACTTATAGCAATCCAGAGGAAGCTAAAAATGCCGAAGAGGAAGCTAATCGCCAAGTTGATCATTGGAGTTTCGCATATGTAAGAAATAAGTCCATGTTCGAATTAGCTCAAAAGCAATTGCCGCAATTGAAAGAAACCTTGGCAAGATTCAAATCTGGTGATAACGTTAAAGAGCTAGAAGCCTTAGCCGCTGCCCAAGCCAAGTACGACGCAGCAGCTGCTAGAGTACAAAAGCTCAAAGACAGCATCGCAAAAGCTCAAGCACTTCTAGCAAACTACAAAGAACCTGAAACACTTCTCGCTAGCGTAAAAGAAAAACTTGCTGAAGCTATTCAGGCCGAAGAAACATCTGCCAAATCCCTTGAAGAAGCAAAAGCGAAACTAACCGAAGCTACCAAAGCAGCCGACGAAGCAGCAACCAACTACAATAAGTTGAAAGCCCAATATGACGCTCAACAAGTGCTAAATACCGCTAATACTGGTAACACTGAAAGCTCAGAAAATGCTGGCAACTCAGAAAACACTGGTATCTCAGGTAATACCGGCACTCAAGGAATCACTGGTATCTCAGGTAATGCTGGTAATCTAGGTAACACTGGTATCTCAGGTAATACCGGCACTCAAGGAATCACTGGTATCTCAGGTAATACCGGCACTCAAGGAATCACTGGTATCTCAGGTAATACCGGCACTCAAGGAATCACTGGTATCTCAGGTAATGCTGGTAATCTAGGTAACACTGGTATCTCAGGTAATACTGGAACTCAAGGTAACGCTGGTATCTCAGGTAACGCTGGTATCTCAGGTAACGCTGGTATCTCAGGTAATGCTGGTATCTCAGGTAATGCTGGTATCTCAGGTAACGCTGGTATCTCAGGTAATGCTGGTAATCTAGGTAACACTGGTATCTCAGAAAGCACTAGCTACCAAGCGACTACAGCTAGGCCGACAGCAACCACACCAACACAACTAACTACCCCGCCAACTCAAAAACCGTCAACTGGAAAAACAGAAGACAAAAAAGATGGTGCTAAAAGCGATACTCCAACCACTTTAGGAGCAGGGGTTCGTCAAAATGCAGATGGTTCCCTTTCTTACAGCCGCGTAGCTCGTAGCAAAGCTCTACCAAACACAGGAGAAAGCCATTCTGTAGTTGCGTCCCTTAGCGGACTATTCCTGTTATTGACAGGTCTTTCACTTCATAGAAAAAGAAAAGAGAGCTAGTTATACTATTCTGTAGGATTAGTCAACTCATTATAGAAATTACAAGTCACTTACTTCTCTCAAGCAGAGGAGTAAGTTTTTTCATAAGAGGAGGATTTATCATGATTGAAAATTTTAAAGAGTATCTATATAAGCAGGTTGGTAAACGTGTTAGAGATTACCGAGAAAATAAAGATCTAAACCAACTTGCCTTCATAATGAGGGGGGAGAGGATTATAGGAATATCGCCCAGTCGTCTATCCTCCATAGAAAACGGGAAATTTTTAAACAGTAATGTTGTCGAAGAGTTATCGAAACACATAACAAAAGGTGACCAATTCAAATTATTGTTTGGGAGTGACGAAGATTTAAAAGATTTACTTTCCATGCTGCTATATACTTTACTTTTAAATGGTGAAAAACCTCAACCGACCGATGACATAGGTCGTGAATTTGTCAATATAGAGTATAATAAGAAATATGAAGAATTATCCAATATTCTTATTAAATTCATGCTTTTCCACCCTGAATTTAACCAAGAATTCATCGCTTATTTCTTATACAGGTCTATTGCAGAAAACGAAAAAAATAAACGCGATGAACTGTTAGAACAAGAAAATGAAAAAATGAAAAAATTGTTGGAGTCAAACTCTGGAAATTTCATTAAAGAAGTAGTGTCATCACCAATCGGTACTTCCCTTCTAACAAACGCTTTTAATGTTATCATTGATGACTTAGTACAACAGTTATTCCCTATTTTCAAAGAAAAACTCCAACAGTTAATCTACGATAACGAAATCCCCTTCAAAGCTAGCTACGACTATGATAAAGAGGAAATGGTATACAAAGATAACTATACTGAATATAAACTGTCTCCTAAACTAAGCGAGAGATTCAAATTTGAAAAATTTATCCTACTTGTAACCAATTTAGATGTTGTCATTTTTTTGAATAATTTATTTTTCAAACAAACGTTAGACAAGGATAAAAATATTTACTATCTTTCTTTCATTAGTCAATATCAACTTCAAAGTATTTTAGCTTCAAACCTTTCAAATCTTGTAGAAAATACGTGTATAGACAGTGAAGATAGTGAAGATAGTAAAGACAGTGTAGAAAATAATCCTCTATTCAGCTATTATAATGACCTGACTAAAATTACAGATTATTATCTCAATCCTAACCCAAAATCAGTTATACCTTTATATGTACCAGCCTGCCCATGGGATATATATGACGATAGTTTAGATAATCCCTAATCATGATATAGCTAACGAAATAACCATCATACTAAGAATTGAACCTTGAAAAAGGTTCTTTTTTCTTAGTTCTTATCAAGCATATGAAATATTTCATGTAATTTTCTTGAAATTCGCTTTATCGCTTTTCGCTATATTTCATTAAAAAATGATAAAACATTTTGCCACATCTCCTATTATAATCTAACTATAAAGATTAGCTAATACTTTAATAAAATAGAAGGAGGACATTCGCTATGTAAGTATACATATTTTTACTGTAAAAAGTTTATCACTTTTCACTATATTTTCTTAAAAATAGGTAAAATATTCAAAAAATATTTGATTTATAATAAGCATTAGTTAGGGATTGGCCAATGCTTTAACACAAAAAATTTTAAAAGAAAGTGAGGACTTGCTCATGAAAGCAGTCTCCAAAAAAGGGGGTTATAGTGCCTCTACCGCAAAGGAATATATTTCTCTAGACGCTCCTATCTACTCACTTACTAGCGAATTGGAACCTCGATATGAGTATGTAGAGGGGCGCCCAACACAGAATGTTATCGCTTATTCAGCGTGGTTTGTTCAGGAAGGAACTGAACCTTTCAAAGTGAGATTTGAATCTCAAATCAAATTACCACCATTTTTGAGTCCAGTTACATTTGATGGCCTTGAAGGTGTCGTCGTTCGAAACAACGTCTATTTTAGAGCTAAAAATGTCACTGAAATCCATTAAATATAGAAATCCTGTACTGGCAGAGAGGAATTCTTCTCTGCTCCTACAGGAATTGGAGGAAACATATGATTTTAAGTAATAATCTACTAGAGAATCATCTCACACAGGCTATAAATATGGGCTTAGCCCTTGAAGCTGAGAACTCATACAATCACAGCTTTAAAATCAACGTTTCTGATAATGGGGTTCAATTCATCCCATTCATTCCAGCAGGTTTTATCCTTACGGATGAGCTGTATCAGAAAATTTTTCAAATAATAGCTGTTGCTGTTTACCCTTATAAAACGGTGTTGAAACAAAATTCCGCAAATATCGTTCAAACCGGTATTGATGATATTCATGGAAGTCGTGCATTCGAATTTCCTTGGATAGATGGAGTGCCAGAGCGCCTTGTTATCAAAAACATCAAACTATATTCTCACCAGCTTTCAGGAAGCAATCGGATTCCACTTATGGCTCATGGGATAGCAGATATAAACATTGATAAGATGACTACGGTTATCATTAGCGGAAATAGCGGTTCTGGTAAGTCCTATTGTTTAACCTATCTCTTAGAGATGCTGAAACCTAAGTCTGATTTAGTGGTTATCGACCCGAAGTCGGATTCGCTCAGCCGATTCTGCCGAGATAATCATATTGATGTGATTGCGCCCTACTCTAATCGCTCAAAATCTGATTTCATTACCCAAATCAATGAAAGTTTAAGCAAGGCAGTTGACCTTATTCATGAAAGACAACAGCTCCTGTACAATAATCCGAATCAATCCTTCAAACGATTTACCATCGTCATTGATGAAGTCATGGCATTAACGGAAGGGATTCCTAAACAATTAAAAGAGATATTCTTTTCTCTTGTTAGCCAAATCGCTCTATTAGGGCGAGCCACAAAGGTGGGATTGATTTTAGTAAGCCAGAGGTTCGACCATCAAACTATCCCTACTTCGGTTAGAGACCAAGCCAATGTCCTAATACAAGTCGGTATCGTCAATTCAAGAACAACACAGTTCTTATTCCCAGACTTTGACCCCACAGGATTAGTTATTCCTACTGGGCAAGGGACAGGACTTGTACAGATAATGGATAGCGATTCACCTCATCAGGTATTACCGCTACTAACCCCTACATATTATTACAACGGAGGAATGTCTTATGACGCTATTCACAAAAACACTTAATGCAATTATTAATACATTTTGCCTTATCATTATGGCAGCACTAGTACATATTGGTTTATCCATTCTGCTAGATACAATACAAGCTCTCAATATCTCTTATCTGCAACCGATATGTCAGATTTTCGATTCACTTATAGCAGCTGCTGATACTGTATTAGCCATTCTAATACTCACATTCACTGTGCTTATGATAACGAATGTTATAGAGAGACTAAGATATGACAGTCTGCTCAATTGGTTTAAATCATTTTCAGCTACTTTTAAGCTTAGAAAATTTATGAAACTAGAAGACCCTAAAGAGGATTTTCATGATAGCAGCAAGTCATTAAAAATCTACAAACAATACAATATACTTCTTAAATATTGTTTTGTAGATCTTCAATATGCTGAATGCATAATCCTCATCAAAGTACCCAATACGGTACAAGTGAGTGATTTACTAACGCCAATACTACCCAAGATTAGGGACTATATTGCTAACGAATATCCAGATTATAAATTTTCTCCTTTCAAAAAAGTTGGCAAATTCTATATTTGTTCCGGCAGCACACTATAGAACAATATTGAAAACTTGGGGCTTGCTTTTTAAGCAAAAGCCCCAAAAGTTTTCAACAGTTTTAGTTCCAATACCTACTAGTAGCCTTATTTATTGGTAACAGGGCTTGTTATTGTTACCAATAAATATAGTTCCACTAGTTCCAATTTTATCTTTGCTTCTTTGAACAATATATTCTAAATATTATAACCTATAAAAAGCTTACTCACTTTATCATTTTTCCTAGAATGTTTTCCAAAATAGATAAAACATAATCTTCATTTCTTTGATATGATAAAAACATAAACAAACGAAAGGACGGTAAGAGCATTTGGTCACAAAATGTAAGAATGTAATGTTTGTCCAACAGCTGAAATACCTCAAACAGTCTAACCTACAAGATATTTTGACAAACATTAGTGAAAAATTGACTCCTAAAAAATTTGCTGGCATTATTCATGACAAGGATAGGACTGATGACAATGAGTTAGTCGAACCTCATGTACATATTGTCTTACAATTTGAGCATGCACGAAGCATAACAAACCTAGCAAAACTGACTGACCAGCCGCAGAACTGTTTTGAAAAATGGAAAGGTAGTGTTAACAATGCTTACTCCTACTTAGTACATCATACAAAATCTGTTTTGGATAAGCATTTATACGACCCAAGAGAGGTGATAGCCAATTTTGACTATGTTGAACTGTTAGACAAAATAGAGAGTCACGTCAATAGACATCAAAAAATTAACGATACTGCTGTCATTAACAATTACCTTGATTTGCTTTATACAGGCCAGATAACAAAAGAAGAAGTTGAACAACGACTAACAGGCTCTCAATACGCTAAAGCTAAATCCAAGATTGAAGCAGTGTATATTAAATATCTTGAAAAAAAGGCTAACAATTGGAGAGAAGAGATGAAAGAAAAACAAGAGCCAGTAACAGTTATTTGGCTGTTTGGAAGTTCAGGAACAGGGAAAACTCGCTTGGCAAAGCAATATGCCAAACAATTTGATGAAAATTTCTTTATCTCTGGTTCAAGTCGTGACTCTTTTCAACATTATAACTCTGAACACGTTGTTATATTGGATGAATTGCGTCCAAATCTCTTTGAATACTCTGACCTGTTAAAAATGTTTGACCCTTATAATAATCATGCGATGGCAAGCAGCAGATATTTTGATAAACCCTTGCTTGCGAATGTCTACATTATCACTTCACCCTATGCCCCCTATACATTTTACGAAAAAATGTACTTGGATAAGGAAACTGATTCACCTACTCAATTATTTCGTCGCATAAGAGTTCTAGCAGAAGTCAAAGAAAAAGAAATCACTTTCTTTGATTACGAACCAATTTCGAAAATTTTTATTCGGAATTTTGACCGAGTTATACCTAATCCATTTTATATGCAGGATGATGTAGATAATTTTCATGATGATGAAACGAATTTTCAGTTATTGGAAAAATTAAGCGAAGCGAGGACTAACGATGAAAACTAACCCCTATTTATTAACCAGAGAGCAAGCATCTGATTTTTTAGGAATCGATCCAAAGTCCTTTGACAAATTTTTTAGATCTGATGAAGAATTTAAACGATTTATGCTTGGAAAACGGGAGCGATATACTCGTAAAGAATTGATAAGTTACATCGAAAAAAATTTAGTTTAATTGTAATAAGAAAATGATTGATAGTTCCTAAAAAACTGAGTATAATATTCTTGTATTCAGAAGCAGTCTATCAATCTTTTTTAGAAAGAAGGATTGAACAATGGCTAGTATCACAAAGGTAGGTAAAAAACATAAAGTACAGATTTCATTATACAAACACGGACAGCACAAAAAGCTAATAAAAACATTCGATACAAAATCCGATGCTGAATTATGGGCTTTAGAGATGGAGCTTGAAAAAGGAAAGGGAAAACAACTCTCTAGTCGGGATACATACTTTCCAGAATTTTTTGAAGACTGGCTTTATGTCGTCAAACAAAAAGATATTCGAGAATCAACATTCTACAACTACAAACGAGCACTCAAAGAAATAAAGATATTGTTTAAAAATATTAAGCTAAAAGACTTGAATGATGTTATTGTTCAGAAGAAAATCGACCATTTTAGTAAAACACACTCTAAAAAGACGTCACATGAGCTACTTTTAAAAATCAAAACATCTCTCCGTTACGCTTATGCGAAAGGATATATTCACATTGATTTTCTTTCTCTAGTGAAAGCACGAGGGGAAACAACTCCCAAAAGAAACAAAGCTCTTTCAATTACTCATTTTGGTGAACTTAAAAACTATCTGTTAAATAACACCGAAGATGAATTTAATATTTTAACTCTCTTAGCACTTGAAACAGGAATGAGACGTGGAGAATTACTTGGGATTAGACCAGAAGATTTATTTGAACACGGTATTCAGGTCAGGCGCTCTATTAGTCCAATTTCATCGGATACTTCCTTAAAAACGAAAAACTCCAAACGAGATGTTACCATTAATCCAGAAGTGTATCAGTTATTACAAAGTATTCCAGTTAAAGCTAATGGATATATTTTTGATAGAGATAACTTTAAACAATCTTATAGATTGAAACAGCTACTCAAAAAACTAAAGATACCTGAAACAACCTTTCATGGATTACGAGACACACACGCATCATTTTTGTTTTCAAAGGGAATTGATATTGCTTATGTTTCTCAACGACTTGGGCACTGCAATATTCAAACTACTCAAAACTATTACTTAGAGCTAATGCCAGAAAAAAAGCACCAGCAAGATGCCGATGCCTTAAGTTTATTAGCTTCTCTAAGCAGCAAAGTAATTTGAACCAGCTTGAACCAAAAAACTCCGCTGAAGATTGACAATATAGTGTTTTTCTTAACGTTTACTAAGTTGGGTAAGCGACTGTTCTTGGTGAAGTAATAAGCAAACAATTTCTAACTTTTCTTCTACTGATTTTGGACTTCTTTTGGACATGTGAAAACTCCCCTTATAGTGTCTAGTGAATTTTGGTTTTTTCACTGTCTACTATATGGGGAGTATATCATTGCTTCTGATGAGAGTTTTTGTGTGTTTCGATGACGTGCTGCATTTTGGCTAGCCAGTCGTTTTCTTCTGTATTAGTTAATAAGTCTAATCCAGCTTGGACAAGTTGTGTGTCGTTGGTGGCTAGACCAAGGTAGATGCGACCAGTTGCCAGATAGTCATAGCGCTTTTGCTCTTTAGCCAGTTGGATGGTTTTTTCTGCGAAGAATTGTGTTTTCTCAGTGAGATGATGGGTGAGAAAAATATTCGATAATTGTCTGTATAGAGAGAGGGTAGTAATCTGGATGTTTTTATAATCTTTATACTTTTCTAGATGTTTTAGTAGCAAATCTGAGACGACCTCAAGGTTTTCAATCGGGAAGTGTCCAATGATACTGCCTATTAGTAGAATATCTTGATGATACCAGATGTCATAGGACGAAAGTTCAGTCCAAAGGAGTCGGTCAATGATATTTTTTGAATTTTTTGAAGGCTCTTGCAGTTCAAGTACAGCTTGAAGTAAGCACATTCTCCGCTCGATTGGCACTGAGTCTGGCTGTCGCTTGAGGAGTTCTTGACATTGGGCAACGATCTCTTCCATTTTTTGTCGACTGGGAAACTTGAGATTGTCAATCTCATAGAGGAGTTGTTGACTTTGACTGGGGTGATAGGAGTAGCAGATGAACTCAAACTCTTCAAATGTCATATCCACTTGTTGGAGCAGGAAGTGCATGTGCTCGTAGGAAGGGACAGTTTCGTTATTTTCAAAGCGCACAAGCGTGCTACGGTTGAGATAATCTCCACAAACTTGGGCTTGACTCAGTTTTTTTGCGCGTCGAATTTCTTTATAGACGCTGCCGTAATCCCATCTCATATTTTTGCCTCCTAAAAATGTGATAATGTGCATCAAATGATACCGCTTTCTAATAAATAGTGTATCATAAAAGTGTAAAAATTCATAGATAAAGGAGGAAATCGCTATGAATAGAAAAAAATTAGCAGTAGAAGTCTTGCTTTGTCTTCTGCTTATTAGTAGTATGGTGTTTGCTATTTACCGCTTGACGGTAGATGAGGGCTATCTTCCTTTGGAAAGCAGGGGAATAACTCACATACTAAAAGCATAAAGTCCTGATAGAAAGGATGTGGTGGAGATGTACAGTGAAGGATGAAAGATAACTGTTGATTTCGAAGAAATCAATTTTGTCGCTCCTCAAAGTTAATGAGGCTTGTAATTTGTTATAATCTCAATATTGAGTATTATAAGTTCGTCTTAAGAGGATTATTTTTTGAAGAATCAAACTATTCTACAGTTGCATTTTTTAATTTGAGCAATAAGGAAAGCGTGATGTTATGAAATTTAAAAAGAGTATTTCTGCTTGTTTAGTTGGCTTAGCCTTGTTTGGTGCAGTATTACCTTCTGTTTTAACTGTAAGAGTTTATGCTGATGAACTTTCTTTAACAGATGATGTTCAAGTTCTAAGTGAAAATTCTGAATATAGGAAAGTTAGAAATTTTTCTCCAGAATTAAATCAGTATGTTGTCTATACTTTTTATAAGCATACTGGCTTCATGGATATTGAAAGAAATGGAGAAATAGAAACATATAATTTAAAAGAAATTGGTGAAAGGGAACTAAGTTCAACTATAGGTTTTAGAGCTGCAAATAGTAGTATGTTTAGCCCCTGGTCTTATTCTTCCTCGGGGAATCGTTATACGTTAAGGATAGCTCATGCATCGTATGGGGGAGTACCTGTTTCTAAAACAGTTACTAGAAGTGGATATAATGCTGGTTATATTGATAATTTTACAAGAGATATAGACAATATTCGTTCTGTTGAAATTGATTTATTAAACACAGCAGGTTGGGAATTGGCAATAACGATTATTGGTGCTCTGATGACAGGTGGTTTTGGCGCCATTGGTGCTATTACTTCTGTCGCAACTGTTGTAGGAATAGCAGAGCAGCTACCGCCAATTTATGACAGAGCTCTATATAATTATAAACATGCATAAGGCGATGGGGTTATTGGTAGTTTTTTTGAGTTTAATAGCTTTATATAAGTTATTTAAGCTAAAAAATACGAATCAAAAAAATATATTGTTTTATATTATGCTTATTCTCCTTTTTGGAAATTTGCTTATTGGACTTAAGCTAGTGCTTTTTTAGTGATTATATGGGTTTGATGAAATCTGAGCGATTATTTTTATAATTTGCTTCTATCTAATTTTAAACTTCGATGCGTAAAAACTTTTAATAAAGAAATGATGTATCCTATGATATTTATTATAGAACTTCAATCAATTAGAAAAAATTTTATTTTCCCTACATAGTGGAGTAAACTAAGTGGTGAAATGATTACCAGACCTTCTGTGTTGGATAAGAGAATTCAAGGGGCGGAATGATTTCTGCCCTTTTCTAGAAAGAGAATCTTTGCTATGACATCTAATGTATTGTATTGGCCAGTCTCTTTTTGTACATGTTTTGAGTGCATCATTTTCTGACATTTCGACTAAATTATGCTATTATGAATGGAATACAGGTGAAAAGGAAATGAAAAGATGAAGAAAAATTCGTTTACAGAGAAACTAGTATTGATATGCTTTGCCGCCGTAGTTTTGTTGGCAGTATTGAATTACTCGGATATTTATAGTAGTATTAAGGTTTTGTTGTCTAGTATGAATGCCTTATTTGTCGGAGCAATTTTTGCCTTTATTCTGAATGTACCAATGAAAAAATTGGAAGATTTAGTCGCAAAAGTCCCGTTCTTGCAAAAGTGGAAACGGTCGCTTGCTATTATAGGAGTCTTGATTGCCTTTGCTTTGATTGTGATAGGAGTAGTCGTTATTATTTTACCGACTTTGATGAAAACTGTCTCACAACTGGTCACAGTCACCAATCAGGCGATTCCGCAGCTCATTGTTACCTTGCAAGACAGTGGATTTTTATCCAGTAAATTGGGAAGCCAGTTGAACAACTATGTAACTCAGTTTACCGACTGGTCGAAGCTATCAGGCTTTGCGACAGCTTTTCTTGCAGGTTTAGCCAATAATGTGACTGGTATCTTTTCAAATGTCTTGACCCTGATCATGGCTTTCTTCTTTACCTTGAGTATTCTTGGCAGTAAAGAACAGTTGCAACATATGACAGTAAAACTACTCCAAGCAGCTTTTCCAGAAAAAGTCGTTCGTGTGATTGCCTATGTTGGAGAAGTCATTGTAGAAACCTACGACCGCTTCTTGATGAGTCAAATTGTTGAGGCAGTTATTATCGGTTTACTAGTTTTCATCAGTTATTCTCTTTTTTCCATTCCCTATGCTGGGATGGCAGGGATTTTGTCCGGTGTCTTATCTTTTCTCCCTTATATTGGTCCGATTTCTGCCTGCCTCATCAGTGCCCTGTTTGTATCCGTTCAAAATCCATGGCTGGCCTTATGGTCTGTTGTGTTGTTCCAAATTATCCAGTTGATTGAAGGAAATGTCATCTATCCACGTGTAGTCGGGCAGTCCGTTGGTTTGCCAACCTTGTTTACCTTGGCGGCAGCCTTAATCGGTGGAAATTTATTTGGCCTCTTGGGCATGGTCTTTTTCACGCCAATCTTTGCGGTGATTTACCGTCTTGTCAGAGAATGGACCTATGCAAGACTGGCAGCGAAAGAAGCTGAGGGGCAAACGATTGACTAAAAGAGATACGAGAGTGTTAGAAAATAAATTAGCAGTAGAGTAAGTCATGGCACGCCAAACGCATGAAGAAAAGATAGTTTTCAGAAAACGACATACATAGTGACAAAATCAATCAAAGTAGTAAACTAGAGATAGAGGTGACTACAATGATTGATTTTCTCGTTTCCATAGACTC
>NZ_JBFRYH010000053.1:0-16210 GCF_040984445.1 Streptococcus handemini | reverse complement strand
CGAGACTTTGGGAAAGGCATTAGGTGACATCAACCACCGACCACGAAAATGTTTAGCTTACAGAACCGCTGTTGAAGCTCTCTTGAATGAGTTCGAATAAAGGTTGCACTTTTTCTTGCAATTTGTCGTGTATAATAGTGTTGCATCTCAGAGTCTTTCTAATTGTTGTTGTGGTGATTACAATTATATCTCTCTGAGATGTTTTTTAATACCCTTGACTGGCTAACTTCATTTTAGAACTTTCGTATCCTACTAGCATCACTCTTTCAGCAAGTTTCCAAGAGCCTCACGACACTCAGGTGTCGCAAGCCGTGACCCCCGAACTGCTTTTACTCCTAGGTCCTTCATACGCAATAAGGGGAACTCGCTATCAGCAAGCTCGCATAAGAGCTCTAGCTGCATGTATTCCTTGTCTGCCTCAAGGATAGAGGACTTGGTCACACGACAAAGATAGCGAA
This sequence comes from Streptococcus handemini, assembly GCF_040984445.1. NCBI lineage: Bacteria > Bacillati > Bacillota > Bacilli > Lactobacillales > Streptococcaceae > Streptococcus > Streptococcus handemini. Next base: position 15,752 of record NZ_JBFRYH010000053.1, on the reverse strand, counting down.
TCGCCTGAATCGGTGCGGTCATGTAAATACAGACCATGTCTCCTGCCTTTATTTTAGGCTTCTGAGTCCAGAGAATCGTACCTTTACTACGCAATTCGGTATCAATATCATAGAGTTTGGGATTGGCCGGGATAAGCCAGCAACAAGGATCAGGTGAGCCTTGCATCGTTATCGGAGCAACCAAATTGCGGCTCTTGCTGACGAGGTCAAACAAGACCTCATCTGTCAAACTGCCGTCCAAGCTAATCGAAACCCAAGTTTTCTTGGACATGTGGTAGGCGGGATAGATGCCTACTGTTGAAAGCAAATTCTTCATCTGCCCAGCTTCTACTTTGACATTGATGATTTCGACCGTGCCCTCCTTGTTCGCAATCCCTAGTGCTGTCCACGGAACTTGGGTCACCAAGCCATACCATTTTTGGTTGGCCGCGTGCCGCAGGGTCGCAATCTCTGGCGCCTTGGTAAAGGGATAGTCAGGACCTTCTTGAAAGCTCTTTTCTATATAGCGGACCAGACGATTTCCTTGGGCCGATTGAAAGGCTTCTACTTCGGTACAATGCTGCACCACTTGGTGCAGAATCTCCGCATAGCGTTCCCGTACCTCTCCGACAAAAGAGCCAACCGCACGCTGAATACGAAAGGCGTGATATTCCTCATCCATGTCCAAATCCCAGACTTGGCCAGTAGCCTTGTCTGGCAAGATTACCTGAATCCGTGCTTCAAAATGCCCGTCCATAAACGGCTGGAAAAAGGTCAACTTCCCATTTCCTTCCTCAAAACCGTAGTCCAACAGGCGCTCTTTCTGCCAAATTTTATCCTTGAAAAAAGGTTCTTCAAATAGCATCTTCTCCTTCTCCCTTCTGTTTAAAAAGAGTGCGGAATCGTTTCAAATCGACATTCCTCACTCTTTTATGTTTTATGTAACGCTACACTAGTTAGCTGTATCATCTTTATCTGTCTGCTCTCCTTGATCCATGGCTTTTTTAAAGGATGAAATCATCTTGCCAATGGATTCCCCCAATTCAGGCAGGCGTTTTGGTCCAAAAATCAAGAGGGCACCAAGGACCAAGATAATCATTCCTGGCGCTCCAATATCACGTAAGATTCCCATATTAGGTTCTCCTTTTTTCTTTTCTATAATAGAGCCATTTACTGATAGCAACACTGACTTCATAAATGAGAAGAAGTGGCACTGTCATAGCTAAATCACTTGTAAAATCAGCTGGTGTAATGACAACGGCAATCACCAACAAACTAAAGTAGGCATGTCTTCTATATTGTACCAAAAATCGTGGACTAAGGATACCAATGGAGGTCAAAAAAGCCACTAAAACCGGAATTTCAAAGACGACTGCCATGGGCAGGGTCGTATGTAACAGGAAAGCCAGATAATTCTGGGCGGTTAACTGGGTATCAAAGAGCCCCTCTCCAAAGGACAAGAGAACCTGTAAGAGAGCTGGACTGACTAGATAAAAGCCAAATGCCAACCCTGCCACAAAACATAGAAAGACAGCTGGAATATACCAAAAGACGCTCCTTGCCTCAGCTTTCTCAAGTGCTGGGGCCACAAAGGACCAGACTTGATAGGTCAAAAAAGGAAGGGTAAGGGCAAAGGCCACAAGGCTTGCCAGATTGATATAAATCCATAAGATGTCATTAGGACCTAGGACAATCAATTTCTGAGCAAATCCTTGGGTTAGAAATTGGTAGATACTGCTTGAAAAATAAAGACTAATCAAGAAGCTGAGAAAGAAGAAGGAAAGGGTCCAGATAAAGCGACTCCGAAATTCGGTCAAATGCTCGACAATGGTTAATTCTTGCTTGGTCTTCATGATGTTTCTCGATTCTTCCACGTTAAATAAGCAATCAAGAGGATGAGAAAGACCTGTGGTAGCAGAATTTCCAGACTTGGATAAAGACCAATCACATCAATTGTAGGAATTCCTCTCACTACATGACTCGGTAGGATATTGGTCAATTGTAAAGCATGGATACTAACGCCCAACATCTTAAAGGCCAGGGCGTAAATCAGCCAAGTCAGATAGAAAAATACCTTATGTGGCTTGATTTTGCTCGTCGTTTTCAGAATGACAATGGCTAAGAATAAGAGGACCAAAAAGGCTAACCCAATGCCCAATAGAAAGTCATTGAGATGAATCTTTGGTAAGATACCTGCATAAAAGAGAATGGTTTCTGCTCCCTCACGAAAGACAGCTAGAAAGCTGAGCGCAAACATGGAAATGAAACTGCCGCTTGCCGTCACGACCCGCATTTGTTCTTCCATGTAAGCATTCCACTTCTTGACAGAAGATTTACTGTGGAGCCAAATACCAATGACAATCATCATCACAACCGCAACAATCCCCACTAATCCCTCAATGATTTCACGATTGGCACCAGAGGAAAGCCTTGGGAAAAATTGGTGCAAAACAATAGCTAAGACGGCACTAGCTAGCAGACCTACAATCGCTCCGCCATAGACCCAAGCAAGCCCTTTTTTCTGTTTGCTAGCTTTTAGAGTAGAGACTAAAGCCATCACAATCAGAAGGGCCTCAACTCCTTCTCTCAACAAGATGAGCATGGCATCAAAAGCTGTATAGCTTGCTGAAGTATCAATACTTGCCAAATCAGCAATCAGTTGGGCTAGTTTTTCTTGATAGGCTGCTTCCTCCCCCCGTACCATGATAACAGGAGACTCACTTTCGACACGAGTATAAAGGTTAGGATTTCGCGTACTAACATCTCCCTCAATAGTCGGCCAAATGGTGATAAATTCCTTCATCAGAGAAGCCCCTGTGCTCTTATCACCAGTTTCAAAGGCTATTTGTGCCTGCTTGAGCAAATCAATCCCATCTTTTAAGGTCAAATCCGTTGCTGCTGTAGCTACCTCTTGACCATCTATAAAAGCCTGAATAGCATTCTTTAAGTCATCAAATGATGTTTGAATACTGCCATAATCGACAGGCTCTGTTTCAATACTACTGCGTAAGAACGAAATGGCTGTTTCAATTTTCCCGTAGTGCCCTTTGCTGGTATCACGAACAATTCGCTCATTCACTGTCCACGTACTATTGAGTTTTTTGTAATTTTCCTTAACACTGTCCATCTCCTTCCGCTCAATCGCTGCCTGCAAGAGGTCAAAGGCGGGAGATAACTTGTTCATTAGTTTTTGTTTTTCAGCAGCGACATCAACAGGGTGTTGCTCGGCATCAAAGTCTAAGAGAGCTTTTGAAACAGCAATTAAATTTTCTTCTGACGGTTCTTGTTCCAATTCTGATAGGCGGTTAACCACTATCTGACCAGCCTTGGAATCACGATTTTCAACCTGTGAAAAATCCGTCTGTAGCTGAACAATCAACTGAGTAGCGAAAGCTTGATCTCCTTTTTGTAAAGCTCTTGTTGCATCTGTAATCGTGATAAAGAGATGACTATAGGAATCTGCCGCTGATACAGGTTGAGCAAAAAAGAAAAGAGCAAGTAATGCAATGAGTGCCAGTTTATTCAAATAAGGCTTGACCAATATACTCTCCTTTTTTTACGCCAGCAAAACAGGCAAATAAGCCACTTCCGACATGCGTGATATACTCGTTCAACTTGTCCACATTTCCGAGATTGTTCTGAATGGTGATAAACTGTTCTGGATCTTTTTGGAACGAAATAAAGAGTAGACCTGAGTCAAATTGCCCCGTCACCTCATCAATCCCGTCTGAATAGGAAAAGGCCCTGCGATAGATTTCAACGCCTGTTTCCTTGGCCAGACGAACATGGGAATCAACAGGTACGACTGGTTCTCCCTTATCGTCTTTTAAGTCCAAATCGACTTCGTCAAACTCGTCTTTCTTTCCAAATGGCGCACCACTTTCCTTGTAGCGACCAAAGGTATTTTCCTGTTCATTGAGACTAGTTCTGTCCCATGTCTCCAGAAACATTTGGATACGGCGGACTGCCATGTAGGTACCTCCCCGCATCCAGTTGGCATCATCACACCAGATGACTTCCTTAAACTCTTCTTCCGTCTTCCCATTTGCTGTTCCGTCTTTAAACCCAAAAAGATTACGAGGGGTTTCTTTGCGGTTTCCTAGCGCTGCAAAACCAGCTTGACTCCATTTCATGGTCACAACACTGCGTGCCTTTCTCACCAGATTTCGGACAGCATGAAAGGCAACTTGTGCATCGTCTGCGCAGGCCTGAATGACAATGTCGCCACCCGTGTAGCCTTCCTTGAGCTGATCTCTAGGAAATACTGGCAAGTCACGAAATTCTTTTGGCTTTTTACTGTCCAAGCCCAACTTGGTCAAGAAAGCGGGAGAAATCCCAAAAGTTAGGGTCAGGCGGTGAGGATTCAGACCAACCGTCTCTCCTGTATCAAATGGTGGCAGATATCCATTGTCTCCATCTTCTTTTACCAGCTTTCCAGTCACTAATTTCTCACTGTAATCTGTCCAATCCTTGAACATCTGAATCACTTCTACCTTGTCCGTCGAATGCAAGTCCAAGACCACAAAATAGACATTTTTCTGCATCGGCGTTACAATGCCTGCCTGATGCTCCCCATAAAAGGAAATATCTTCATTTCCCTCTACCTTTGCAATCTCGCCTGTCACCTTTCTAGCGAAAAAAGCAGATGCCCCAGAGGCACCGAGCGCAAGCCCAGCTCCTCCTATACCTGCTTTTTTGAGAAATTCGCGACGGTCCATTTTCTTCTCAAACCATTTTTCGTCTTTTGTCATTGTTTACTTCCCGTCCAAGATAATCCCCATTTGAGATAGCGGCTCACCTAACTTGGTCACCGCTTCAGCTAGAGCCTTCGTATCTTCCTTGCTCAAATCTGTGTAAAGTTTGTAGTGTGTATCGTCTGTCATGTATTTATCAAGAAGGCCGTTGACATTCTTGAATTCTTTTTCAAGGGTCGTAACAAGACTCACATCCTTTTGCTCCAAGATTGGCTTAAAGAGTTCAAAAATCTTCTCCGCTCCTTCGATGTTGGCTCTGAAGTCATACAGGTCTGTATGAGAATACACTTCCTCTTCACCAGTAATCTTACTGGTTGCTACTTCGTTTAGAAGATCAACCGCCCCTGTCAACATGATCTCAGGTGTCACTTCGACAGTCGCAATTTTCGCCTTCAATTCCTTGATGTCGTCTACCAGCTGGTCGGCATAGTTTTCTGTGCCTACTGTGGTATTGTCTTCCCAAAGGATTTTTTCAATGCGGTGGAAGCCTGACCACCCTTCTTCGGTCTTGTTTTCTTCCATGTAGTCTACCAAGCGGAAATCGATTTTCACATCTGATTCGCCAAAGCTTTCTGCAATTGGCTCTGAACGCTCATAAGCCATGCGGATGACAGGATAGATTTTTTTCGCTTCTTCTAATTTGCCGTCTTTGAGCAATTGAGCAAAATTTTCCGTATCAGTCAACAATTGTCCGATTTGTTCTTCTACAAATGTCTTGTAATCCGCGGTTGCTTTGTCTAGCGCTTGTTGATTCACTTGAACCGTTGTGCTTTCACTTGTCGCCTGCTTTTCTTGTGTCGTAGATGCACATGCTGTCAATAGAACTGCTGATAATAAAACAATACCCAGTTTTTTCATTGTTTTTTCCTTTCCCTAAAACCTATCTCTATTATAGCATAGTTTTTCTCATTTTCAAGTAATTATCTGATAATTTTAATGACGATTATATGGCTAAAATTAGGCACATAAATCCAACTATGACTGGCCGTCTAACCACACCAAATAAGGCTAGACTTTTCGCCCAGCCTCTCATATAATCGGTGTTCCTTCCTAGCAGCCACTGCAATCCATCAACGATAGATACTTTCTTGGTATTCTTTGCTAATATCAAAGTAAGCCTTGTAGACTGCTTCTTTCAGCTTATGAACAGAGGATTGAGAAGAATCTTGCTACGTATAATTACGGATATCTTCTTCCATGGCATCCTTCATCAATCTTTGAAGTTGTTTTGCATCTACATTGCGATACCAGTGTCCATTGTATTTAACGTTGATTGGTTTTAATTGAGCTAATTTATCAATCCGCTGCTTGTACATGGCTTTTTTAAACTCACTAATGGTTTGATACTGCCCATTGTAAATCTTTTTAATAGACTTCCTGCGAAACCAAATTGGTCTAATAAAATTATGAATTATGAAGCAAGTAAAACACTAAGTGCTAGTCGTTTTAAACGTCTTGTCGGGATTGAACGCTCTACATTTGAAGCTATGTTGATAGTGTTGAGAGAAGCGTATCAACTGAAGCACATCAACTCAAACACGCCAAAAGTGGTAGAAAGCCAAAGTCAAGCCTTGAAAATCTCCTAATAGCAACCTTGCGATATCTACGAGAATATCGAACTTATGAACAAATTGCAGCTGATTTTGGCATTCATGCAAGCAATCTCATCCGAAGAAGTCAATGGGTTTATTCAAAATGGTAATAAGCCTGATATGAAGGCAGAGGGGACGGTTATCGTTGATGCAACCGAAGTCAAAATAAATTGCCCTAAAAAACCAAAGATTCTATTACTCTGGTAAAAAGAAATTCCATGCCCTAAAAGCACAAGCTATTGTGAACCTAGATAGAGAATTAGGCTTCTAGTTTCGCAGGAAGTTTAATATTTCGATTTTTAGGTTCGAATCATCAAAATAAGGAGATTTTTACCGTAAACATCCTCATTTTATCACCATATTATCCTTCTTTCAGCCGAATTCCATTAGCCACCAAGCGCTCTACACTCACCTTTCCGATTCCTCTAAGGGCTAATAAATCTTGTTTCCGCCAAGACTGAAAATCTTCTGGTCGAATCAATCCTTCTTCTAGTAATGCTTCAACGGCACCGCTCGGTAAACCTGCAAATAGCGGATTGCGTTCAGTATGAAGCTCAAATTCTTCCTGATAATCATCTTCATAGTGCTTACGTAACCAGTCAAAGACAATCTCTGTCCCAAACAGAAAATCCTCTATGCCATCGAATAAGGAAAGACTTGGAATTTCGAAATACCCCTCTTTTGAGAGAGAAAACATAGAACGTGCACTTTCTATCCCACTAGAAAAGTCAAGAGCAGCTAGAAACTCCCCATCCAAATCCGTCATCTTCTTAAAGAGCTTCTGTGCTTCTAAACTACGTTCTGTGACAATCGCTAACACTAGAAGTTTACCAATCATCTCAGCATCATTTTTATGCTCTTTTTGATTCGCAAACTTGACCGCCTTCTCCCATTGGTAAAGAAGACAATAAAGCACCATCATCATATAACGACTGCCTAGATTATCACTCGGATTCATCCGATAGAGTTCCTCAAAGTGTTTCAGAGCCTGTGGATACATTTTTTGATTAAGATATTGAAAAGCCAGACGATTTTTCAAACGCATATAAGGACGTTCTTTGAAATTCATCCAACCAGAACGCTCTCCCTTTACCCATTTTTTGTGCTCTACGCTCTCAAATTCCTTGAGTTGGGATAACAATTCAAATTGGCTAACTGACTCCACTTCCAACTGAGCAATCTTTGCATCTATATTGTCTGTATCTCGTTCCAAAATCTGCTGAGCCAGTTGTAAACGCCTTGTCTCATCTCTTTCGTAAGTCAATTCCTCCAGTAAATCAGACAATTCCATGAAGCCTGTCTGACCTTGATGTTTTTCCTTAATCTGCCCATTGTGCTGTTCTATATAGGCTGCGACCGCTTCTTCAACACTTTCATACTCTGTAAGATGTTCTGCTAAAAATGTTTCGACATTCCCAAATAATTCTTCTGTTAGATAACTCATTTCATTTTTCCTTCGTTTTTGACAAAAACAACGCTACTCTTTTTCAAATAATCCTTCAGCTTTTTTCAATTGCTTGACAAATCAGTTGAACGGCCACTTCTAAACCTAATTCAGCTGAAAGTAATGTCTCTTCTTTCCAGCCAAGACAGTCCTTCTCTATCCACCATCGTTTCATATCGTCCGGTGTAAAATCAGCCCTTTTCGAACGAGTCGCATGTCGCTTAACCGTCTCTTCAAAGGGGATATCATAGTAATAGGCATAGACACGAGGAGCAAACAGCTGACGCAATTGCGCCAGCATTTCACCGTAAATAGCTTTTTCATAAAAGCCTTCGACAATGACAAGCAAATCTTCCGTATGTCCAAAGCGTGCGATGGTTTCTGTCAGCGCAATGGATAGATTCCCTGGCTCAACCTTTTCTTTCAACATGGTTCTTCTGACATTGTCTTGAGAAATCACCAAGGTTTTACGACCATAATGTTGCTGCAAAGCTTCTGCCAAACTGGTCTTTCCTGAACCAGAATTACCGCGTATGATTAGCAAGGTTGCCACTAGCTTGCTCCTGTCATCAAGCGCACATATTCTCGCTTGATACAACGGTTCATCACCACATCAGCACGACCTGCCGCTTCTAAAATGGCTGCTGCCTCTTCGTTTTGAAGCTCTAATTGTGCCCAGAAAATCTTGGCATTTGTTTCAACAAACTCACGCGCCACATCTGGCAAAAACTCACTTCTCCGAAAGACATTCACGATGTCAATCGCCACAGGCACATCGGCCAAAGTCGCATAGACTGTCTCTCCTAAAATCTCACTAGCAGCTAGGCGAGGATTGATTGGGATAATCTGATACCCCATGTCCTGCATAAATTTCGAAATACGGTTGCTAACCGTTTCTTCACGGTTGGACAAGCCAACCACTGCAATGGTCCTGCTATTAGCTAGATAGCTTTTCACTTGTTCGTCTGTTGGATTTTGAAATTCGTACATGGTACTTCCTCCTTTTTTCTTTATTATACCATGAAAACCCTCACATTTTACAAAAATATAGTGAATTGAATAAAGGTTAGGACATCGTTAAGTCGCTTTGATGAACACCAGTTCTATATACAGCTCCTTGTCTTGTCCCATTCCTTTCTCAATCCACTATAAAAGGCTTGAAATCAGCAGATTTTCCGTCAACTTCAAACTGTTTAACGAATATTCACTTTGTCCACTCTTTGCAACGTAAAGCTAAAATTGTTCAGCGTACTGGTCTCATTTTCCAATTTCTAGGCACAAAGCCAAAGCACCGCAAAAAATTACTCGTGCTTTCCTATTTCTAGGCTCGGGGCTAAAACAGTCCACTGGACTGTTTTACTCCTCGACAAATTGGCTGTTGTATAGATTGGCATAGAAGCCATTTTGAGCCATCAGAGCATCGTGGTTACCTTGTTCGATGATATTACCATCTTTCATGACGAGAATGAGGTCAGCGTTTCGGATAGTGGATAAGCGGTGGGCAATAACAAAGGAGGTGCGACCTTCCATGAGTTTGTCCATCGCCTTTTGGATCAATTCCTCTGTCCGTGTGTCGACAGAGCTGGTCGCTTCATCGAGGATAAGAAGGGGTGCATTTTTCAATAGGGCACGCGCAATGGTTAGCAATTGCTTTTGTCCAACCGATAGGGTCACCGTATCGTCTAGCAGAGTATCATATCCTTTAGGCAAAGTCAGGATAAAATGGTGAACTCCGACTGCTTTGGCAGCTTCAATAACCGCCTCATCTGAAACATGGGTTTGGTTATAAATCAGATTTTCCTTAATTGTTCCTTCAAAGAGCCATGTATCTTGCAAGACCATGCTAAAGGCATCGTGAACCTCGGAACGTTTCATGGTCTTGGTATCAACACCATCAATCAAAATTCGTCCCTGATTGATGTCATAGAACTTCATCAAGAGATTGACAATGGTCGTCTTTCCAGCTCCTGTTGGTCCGACAATGGCAATTTTTTGCCCAGCATGAGCTGTTGCGGAGAAATCATGGATAATGGTCTTATCAGGCGAATACCCAAAGGATACATGATCAAAAGTCACATCTCCTTTTACTGAAGACAACCGCTGCGGTCTTGCTTGGTCATCTTCCATTTCTTGTTCACCCAGGAACTCAAAGACACGTCCCATCGCTGCACTAGCTGATTGTAACACGGTCAAGCCCTGCGCAATCTGAGAAAGGGGCTGGGAGAAGATTCGCACATAGACCATAAAGGCCACAATCGTCCCCATAGTCGCATGACCATTTAGGGTCAAGGCAGCACCAGTCACCACAACCATGACATAGCCAAAGTTTCCAATAAACATCATCATGGGCATCATAATCCCAGAAATAAACTGCGATTTCCACATGCTGCCGTAGAGTGCTTGATTGAGTGTTTCAAATTGCTCTTTTACTTCTCGTCCTGCATGATAACTCATCACCACCTGATGACCAGAGTACATTTCTTCGACGTAACCATTAACTTTAGCAAGATTTGCCTGCTGGCTCTTGAAAAATCCCTTAGCACGTCCCATGATAATGCCGACAAAGACAAAGCCAAACAAGACAGAACCAATCGCCACAAAGGACAGAGTCACGTTGGTTTTAAACATCATAATGAGCGCCGCAACCAAGAGAATACTAGAAGAAAGAACCGTCCCCAAACTTTGGTTGAGGGATTGGCTAGCCGTATCCACGTCATTAGTCACACGTGATAAGGTATCCCCTTGGGAATGACTATCAAAATAGCCCAGAGGAAGCTTGTTGATTTTTTCTGCAATAGCTGTCCGTAGACGTTTTGAAAAATGCTGAACAATGGTTGAAACGGTAAAGGATTGAGCGTAGTTGACCACTGCACCAATTCCGTAAAGAATAGCTAGGGTCATAGCAATCTCAGATACTTTTCTGGTATCAATCCCTGTCATCAAACCCTTGGTAATCAAGTCTGTAATCTCACTGAGCTTATCAGGACCAATCACCGTGATAATGCTTGAGATAATCGCTCCAATCACCGCAACGACAAAAGGAACTTGGAAGCCTTTGATATACGGCTTCATCTGGCTAAATAATAAAGAAGATTTTTTATTTTCCATTTTCCAATTCCTCCTTCGATAATTGTGAGTAAGCAATTTCTTGATAGACTTCGTTCTGTGCAAGCAATTCCCGATGAGTTCCCTGACCGACTACTTTTCCGTTATCAAGAACCAAGATTTGATCCGCATCCATAATGGTCGAAATCCGTTGCGCAACAATCAACTTGGTCATCCCCGCAGTCCGTTTTGCTAGTTCCTCCCGAAGAGTACGATCCGTCCGGTAATCAAGGGCTGAAAAAGAATCGTCAAAAATCAGGATTTCAGGCTTACGAGCAAGGGCACGAGCAATGGCTAGACGCTGACGCTGACCTCCTGAGAAGTTGCTGCCAGACTGGGCAACATGGGAAGATAGACCGTCCTCTTTTTCCTCGACAAAGCTTTTAGCCTGCGCCAAATCCAAGGCCTCCCAAATCGCTTCGTCATTGAGTGGACTTTCCTTGCTTTCCCCAAAGTCGATATTGCTACGGATATCCCCTGAGAATAAAACAGCTTTTTGCGGAATATAGCCGACCTTGGCATGCAAATCCGCCTCACTGTAGTCTCTCACATCGACACCATCAATCAAAATCCGCCCCTCACTCACATCGTAAAAACGTGGAATCAGATTGATTAAGGTCGATTTCCCAGAACCTGTTGAGCCGATGAAGGCAACGGTATCGCCTGCTTTGGCGGTAAAGTTAATATGCTCAACCACTGCCTCTGATGCATCTGAATAGCGGAAAGTCACATCATCAAAGACGATTTGATCTGCATTTTCTTGTTCCGCTTGCGACATTTCAGGCGAAGTAATGGAAGATGTCAAATCTAGGACCTCGTTGATCCGCTTGGTCGAAACCAAGACACGAGGCAAAATAATAAACAAGGCACTCATCATCATAAAGCCCATGACAACCTGCATGGCATAGGACATAAAGACCACCATATCGCTGAAAATTGGCAGTTTGTCTGTCAGTTCAGCTTCGTTGATAAGATAGGCCCCAATCCAATAAATAGCCAAACTCAAACCACTTGAGATTGTCATCATGACTGGATTCATAATAGCCATTAAGCGGCTGACAAATAAGTTGAGCGCTGTTAATTCTTCATTGGCCTGAGCAAACTTACCGTCCTGGTAATCTTCCGCATTGTAAGCACGCACCACACGAATACCGGACAAACCTTCACGCGTCACGCTATTGAGACGGTCAGTCAATTTTTGAACAATTTTCTGTTTTGGAAAAGCAAGGGTTACTAGAATGGTCATCATGACAAGATTGATCACGACTGCCACAAGCACCGCCCCTAACCAATAATCCGACTTCCCTACAATCTTGGTCAAGGCCCAAACAGCCATAATCGGTCCACGAGTTGCCACCTGTAAGCCCATGGTAAACAAAAGCTGAATCTGGGTCAAGTCATTGGTCGTTCTCGTCAACAAACTAGGAATGCTGAAGCGCTTGACTTCCGCATCCGAGTAATCTAAGACACGATGAAAAATGTCCTTCCGCAAACGGGTCGTAAAACTCGCTGCTAAGCGCGAAGCCATAAAACCGACCATGACGGAAGCCCCAAAACTGGCTAACGACAAGCCCAGCATTTTAAGACCAGGCGACCAGAGGCTTGATGTCGTCGTATCTGGTAATTGCAAGAGTTTGGTGATTTCTGACATGTAGCTTGGCACTTCTAACTCTAGCCACACTGTCAGACAGACAAAGGCAATACTCGTTAGAATCATCAACCACTCTTTGCTATTTAAGCGTTTAAATAGTTTACTCATTCTTTCTCCTTCTGCTCAATTTTTTCTAAATTTTGATGAAGTTGTTGGATAACGTTGGAAAAAACTGCTAAATCTTCTTCTGCAATTCCTGCGACAAGTTGCTCGCGCACACGCCCCCAAAAGGCACTCATTTTCTGACTCTTTTTCTTTGCACTATCAGACATGCGGACGATTTTCTTACGCTTGTCCACCTTGGACGACTCAACCACGATAAAGCCATTTTTTCCCATGCGCTTGATGAGATTGCTCGTCACAGACTTGGAAATTTTCAGATGATGCTCAATATCTTTTATAAAAATCTCTTTATCTTGGTGCTTGGCAAGATAATAGAGAACATGCCCTTGCGGGCCTCCTAACAATTCCATATCGGCATCGCGAGCGACAGAATGAATCGCAGAGCCCATCTTGTGAGCTAGTCTTTTAAATTCTTGAAGCGGATCTGTAGTCATAGCATTTCCTTTCCTATTTCGTTATCATGAGAACAATTTTAGCATTTTCAAAATAGAAGTCAAGAAAAAAGTTTTCATGAGAACGATTTCTTTTTTGAGAGCATTTCCAGTCTTTTCTAGGTTAATGATTTATGGTATACTAACGAAAGATATTTCTCAATTTACGTAGAAGGAAAGGTCTTACAGTTTATGATTCTTCACCTCTTTTGGCTCATACCCTCCATCTTATTTATAGCACTCTTTCTCATTGAACCAAGACGTCTCATCAATGCCTATCTCTTTTTGACTGCTCTCATCCTCTTTGCTTCTATCATCGCAGGATTCTTTGTTGTTCAAATCAGTCTCTGGGATCATCAGACTGCTATTATCATCCTTATTGGTGGACTTTTGCTCATTCCGTTAAGCGTGATTCTATCAACCATTTATCTCCTCTTTAACGGAAAACAGATGATGACCTTTGAAGGACGTAGACTAGCCAATCTTCTCTCCCTCTTTTATGGTCTTACCATTCTGATTACCCTAGCTCTCCACTTCTTGAACAGTTATTATTTCATTGGAAAAATAACCGAACTACTGGATAACTTACTCATCTATGGAAGTTTTCTCTACCTATCTTATATCATCTACGGGCTCTTTTACAATCTCTTTCCTCTGACCTACCAACCCGACTACATTATTGTGCTAGGTTCTGGACTGATTGGGGACAAAGTCCCACCACTTCTTGCCCAACGGTTAGACAAGGGACTTTCTTACTATGAAAAATTTGACAAACAACCTACCATTATCGTCTCAGGCGGTCAAGGTAAGGATGAAACACTCGCTGAAGCTGAGGCAATGTCTCGCTACCTGCTTGACAAGGGACTTCCAAGCAACAAACTGCTACTAGAAAATCAATCGACGACTACCCTTGAAAACCTGACTTTTTCTCACAATCTCATCGGTGACCGAACAAAAATCACCCCACATTTCCTTGTTGTGACCAACAGCTTTCACTCCTTGCGAGCAGGAATTTACATGCGCAAACTAAAACTCAAAGGCCGCAGCGTAGGCTCTAAAACAGCTCTCTACTACCTCCCAAGTGCCTGGCTTCGTGAAACCGTTGGACTCTTTGTCCTGTATTGGAAATGGCATGCTGTTTTTATTGGACTCACTATTTTTTCTTGGCTTAGTTCCTTCTTTTTCTAATAAATAAAAAATATTTGCCCCTAGTGTCTAAGCGATACTACTAATGAACTGCACCTCCCCTTAGTTTGTAAAATTTGTATATTTTTACAAGCAAAGAAATTGACATCGTTTTCCCACAGTGCTATACTATAGTATGTAAGCGCTAACAGAAATAGATTTTTAGATTAGAAAGTACATCTAGCTAGATTTAGAGGAAAACCGTATGGATTTCAAAACAAGTAATGCTGAAGGCTCTGTAGAATTCATCAATGTCTTTGACTTAGAAAAAATGGCTCAAAACGTTATCCCAAAAGGTGCTTTTGGATACATTGCAAGTGGGGCTGGAGATACCTTTACCTTACATGAAAACATTCGTTCCTTTAACCATAAATTGATTGTCCCCCATAGCTTAAAAGGCGTGGAGGATCCTTCTACTGAGATTGTTTATGATGGAGATACCTTGACTTCTCCTATCATCATGGCACCCGTTGCCGCCCACAAACTAGCCAACGAACAAGGGGAATTAGCTAGTGCCAAAGGTGTCAGTGAATTTGGAACGATTTTCACAACCAGTTCCTACGCGACAACCGATATTCCTGAAATTACTCAAAGCCTCAAGGGAGCACCACAATGGTTCCAATTTTACTACAGCAAAGACGACGGTATCAACCGCCACATCATGGACCGTGTGAAAGAACAAGGTGTCAAAGCCATCGTCCTAACAGCTGATGCGACCGTTGGCGGAAACCGTGAAGTTGATAGACGCAACGGATTCGTCTTCCCAGTCGGCATGCCGATTGTACAGGAATACCTCCCGGACGGGGCAGGTAAAACTATGGATTATGTCTATCGTTCTGCTAAGCAAGCTCTTACAGCAAAAGATGTCGAGTACATCGCTCAATACTCTGGACTACCTGTCTATGTCAAAGGGCCACAATGCGCAGAAGATGTTTTTAGAGCCTTGAATGCTGGTGCTTCTGGTATCTGGGTAACCAACCACGGTGGTCGTCAATTAGATGGTGGTCCTGCTGCATTTGACTCCCTTCAAGAAGTAGTTGAAGCCGTCGACAGACGCGTTCCAATCGTCTTTGACTCAGGAGTTCGTCGCGGACAACATGTCTTCAAAGCTCTAGCTTCCGGTGCAGACCTTGTTGCCCTTGGTCGTCCCGTCATTTACGGACTAGCTCTAGGAGGAAGTGTCGGAACTCGTCAGGTATTTGAGAAAATCAACGAGGAATTGAAAATGGTCATGCAGCTAGCAGGTACGCAGACCATCGAGGATGTGAAACACTTCAAACTTCGTCACAATCCATACGATCCTGCTATGCCATTCAATCCAGATGCCTTAAAATTGGATTAAAAAAAGAGCCAACTGGCTCTTAGACTGAAGACAAACTAGTCGAGAGCCTGGTTTGTCTTTTTGTTTTCTGTGTTATTTTTGAAAAAAATAGTCTAGAAGAGTGGTTTAGGGCAAAATAAAAAGGCCTTCCCGCCATCATTTTGACC
>NZ_JBFRYH010000052.1:0-16693 GCF_040984445.1 Streptococcus handemini | reverse complement strand
CGGTTGGATTTTGGAAAGAAAATGAGCATGCGTCGTAAGAAATATGTCCTTAGTCTATCCTTTGACCAGTATTTAAAACGATTACTTTAAATCAAAAAAGTGTTTGAGGTAGAAAAAAGCCGAAGACCGTTTCATGCGTTTGTCGTGTTTTATTCATGTAGTAGATTTTGTTTCAGAAAAAATAGTGGTATAATGTGATGTATAGTCAAAAAAAGAATGCTATAGTATTGGATAGAGAGGTAATGTATGAATTTACGCCATCGTTTTAATCAGAATTTAAATCGGATTGAAGTCTCAATGATTCGTCAGTTCGATCAAGCTATTTCAGATATTCCTGGTATTTTAAAATTAACGCTGGGAGAGCCTGATTTTACAACGCCTGATCATGTTAAGGAAGCAGCAAAGGCTGCCATTGATGCTAACCAGAGTCATTACACAGGTATGGCTGGGTTGCTGGAGTTACGGCAGGTAGCGGCAGAATTTGTAGCAGAAAAATATAATCTGTCCTACAATCCTATGAATGAAATCTTGGTTACAATTGGTGCGACTGAAGCCCTATCTGCTAGTTTGGTGGCAATTTTAGAACCAGGAGATACGGTATTGCTCCCAGCACCTGCCTATCCGGGCTATGAGCCGATTGTGAATATGGTGGGCGCAGATATTGTTGAGATTGATACGACAGCAAATGATTTTGTGTTGACACCTGAGATGTTAGAGCAGGCTATTATTGAGCAAGGAGAGAAACTCAAGGCGGTCATTCTCAATTATCCTGCGAATCCGACAGGGGTGACCTATTCTCGGGAACAAATTCAGGCTTTTGCGGAGGTTTTGGAGAAATACCCAATCTTTATCTTGTCTGATGAGGTTTATGCAGAATTGACTTATACAGGAGCGCCCCATGTGTCGATTGCGGAATACTTGCCAGAGCAGACCATTTTAATTCAAGGCTTGTCCAAATCCCATGCTATGACTGGTTGGCGAATTGGACTCATTATGTCGTGTGCGGAGATTGTTGCGCAGGTGATTAAAAGTCATCAATACTTGGTGACAGCAGCGGCTACTTCGATGCAATATGGCGCCTTAGAAGCTTTGAAAAATGGAAAAGAGGATGCGCTTCCGATGCGTCATGAATATGTCAAACGCAGGGATTAT
Organism: Streptococcus handemini; assembly: GCF_040984445.1. Taxonomy (NCBI): domain Bacteria; kingdom Bacillati; phylum Bacillota; class Bacilli; order Lactobacillales; family Streptococcaceae; genus Streptococcus; species Streptococcus handemini. Next base: position 15,541 of record NZ_JBFRYH010000052.1, on the reverse strand, counting down.
GTGATTGAGAAGATGACGGAGCTTGGCTTTAAAATCATCAAGCCAGACGGAGCTTTCTACATCTTTGCTAAGATTCCTAATGGATATCCTCAAGATTCCTTTGCTTTCTTGCAGGAATTTGCCCGCAAAAAAGCAGTTGCCTTTATTCCTGGTGCAGCCTTTGGTCAGTATGGCGAGGGCTATATTCGCATTTCCTATGCGGCAAGCATGGAGACTATTGAACAGGCAATGGTACGGTTGAAAGAATTTATGGCAGAGTATGGAGCGGATTGAAACAAGGGGAATTGTTCTTTATAATCGGGATTTTCGTGAAGCGGATAAGTTGGTCAAAATCTTCACGGAGCAGGCTGGGAAACGAATGTTTTTCGTGAAACATGCTGCTCAATCTAAGTTGGTAGCTGCTATTCAGCCTCTGACTTACGCAGATTTTATTGTAAAAATCAATGATGAGGGTTTGAGCTATATTGAAGATTTTCATCAGGTTCAGCCTTTTCGGCAACTGAATGAGGATATTTTTCGATTAAGTTATGCGACTTATACTTTGGCCTTGGCAGATGCTTGTTTGCAGGATAAGATGCACGATGCCGCTTTATTTGCTTTTTTGGTCAAAACCTTAGAGCTAATGGAGTCGGGACTGGATTATGAGATTTTAACCAATATTTTTGAGATTCAGTTATTAAGTCGATTTGGGGTTTCCTTGAATGTTCATGAGTGTGCTTTTTGCCACCGAGTGGGCCTTCCCTTTGATTATTCGTATCAGTATTCGGGGGTCTTATGTCCGCAACATTATCATGAAGATGAGAGGCGTCTACATTTGGATCCCAATGTACTCTATCTGATTGACCAATTTCAGGCTATTTCCTTTAAGGACTTGGAGCGGATTTCAGTCAAGGATGGGATGAAGCGAAAGTTACGTCTATTTATTGATCAGCTTTATGACGAGTATGTGGGGATTCACCTAAAATCGAAGAAATTTATTGATGATCTGTCTTCTTGGGGGCAGTTACTGAAAAAGGGAGATAAGTAATCTGGGTTGAAAATGGATTTTCAACCCAGATTTGCTTATTTTTTATAATTTTTTCGAATAATAAAAGTGAAGAACTCTTCTTCAAAGTTATAAAATAACGTGAAGGTATTATTTATGATTACGATGCTATCTAATGCGATGCAAGTATACGCATTAGAATTGGAAAAAAAGTACGAGGAAGTTATTGAAAATAGATGGGGCTGGGTGATAGTCGCACTAGTCGTTTTAGCCGCAGTTGGTCTGTATGCTTGGTACTGTACTAGCAGGGGAAAAAGTTTTGCATTTAATGTAAAATTTAATTGGCCTAAATCGGGTGAGATGGGAATAGCATGTCATTAACTAATCGTTTCACAAAGAGGCTAGGCTCAAGCCTAGCTTCTTTAATCAGATTTAGTAAAAAGATATTGACGCAGTGATTGACATGATATAAGTTCAAAAGATAGGTTTAATCAATTGCCTGGGGAGTAAGGGGAATGACTATTAGTAGCCGATCTGAGGAATCAGAGAGTGTGCTCCCTATTTTACTAGAAGGAGAATAAATGTTATCTGTTAGAAATATTATAAAACAAGTGGGGCAACAAAAAATTCTTAATGATGTAAGTATTGACTTCGGAAGAAATGGTGTTTATATTATTGTAGGAACGAATGGTTGTGGAAAAACAACGTTTATGAATATAGTGAATAATATGTTGCTAGTAGACAAAGGAACTATAGTATACAAAAAGTTCCCTATTGGTTCAAAAAACTATAAAGATTCTATATTTTATATTCCTTCAGATTTTTATTTACCGGAATATTTAACAGGTGATGAATATTTACAATTTGTATTGCAGCACTATTCTACATCAAGCTTTGATAAAGTAGAATTTCTATTTTCAATATTTGATTTATCGGAAGAAAGAGATAAACTGTTGGAGAATTATTCATTTGGGATGAAGAAAAAAATTCAAATAATAGCTGCTATCTTGTCAAATACTCCTTATATATTTGCAGACGAGTTGTTTAGCGGTCTAGATTTTGATACAGTTATTCTATTACAGGAGCTATTACAGCAATTAGAAAAAGAGCGGTGTTTTGTATTGGTATCACATGATTTGAATGTATTGACCCATTTTCCCAATAAAATTTATATTATGTCAAATGGGAATCTTACCCATTTTACGAGTTCGGTGGATAAAATTAGTGAAGCAATAAAAGAAGCGGGAGATTTGCATGTTAAATTACAGAACATACAGAAATATTTTGTTTCTGCTTAAATTTTATTTCCGAGATTCTTTTCAAGGGGTATTGAGAAGACGTTTCTTTCAAAAAAAGATTAATAGGTGGCTATTTTTTGTAGCTAGTGTTATCATTTATGGGATTTATTTTTATTTAAATGCTGTGGAAACAGTCCATTTAGCTCAGGTTGGAGTGATTCCCAAAGAAGAGTTGAATAAACTAATCTCCTTGTCTGTTGGAAGCTATAATAATTTGGCTATTGTGTTTGCATTTCTTATATTTTTACTTACTAATGCGACACTTCAATTAAAAAGTAGTGCACTTTTTTTTGCTAAAACACTGCCTTTTACAGAAAAGGAGGTGCATGTATCTTTAAAATTATTTAAAGTCATCGTGGCTCTTTCTTTATATGAAGTATTCTTTATTATTTTAATACCAGGTCTTAGTATACTGAGGTCGCCAGTTGTATCCACTGTATTATTTGTATCTTGCCATATTATCTTTTTAGCGACATATCTATTATTAAATTACATATACCTAGTTATTTTAAAAATTCCTAGAATACCAATTAAGTATTTGCATTCGAGTGTGACAATTCTTTACTTTTTACTAGCTCTCATTTATGGATATGTAGTGCGGTTTAAGGTAGAGTATTATTTAGTTACATTAATTTCTAAACCACTTGTATTGTCAATTTTCTTTTTTGTGGTAGGATTTGTCACTCTATTAGTATTATTGATAATGGATAAAGATGTATATGGGTCTGTATTTTTGATTAGAAGATTTATCAGAATCCCTTTGACATCAGTGTTGCCAATTGGTTTTAGAAGTGTATTATTATCTATTGTTCGGACAAAGTTATTTGTGTTTTCTATCGTTTTTATAGGATTTGTATCTATTTATTCCGTTATGGTTGGTCATTTGTCGATAATGGCTTATAATTTGTTAGATTTTTGGCCCTTGCTAGGGATAGTTTTTATTCACTATGCTGATTCTACCCAACAGCAGAGACGTTTGTATTACCATATGAATAGATCAACTAGTGTAGAGTTAATTCAGTTGATATGTGCTATTGGGTTGTTTCAATTGCCAGTACTACTATTAAATCTATATATCAATCAAACGCTTGTTCAGTTCATACATGCTTATGCTATTAGTTGCATATCTATTTTTATTGGTTTTTTATTTCCAAGGTCAAGTGGAAGTACAAATGAAACAGTTGCGACAGTTTTATTATGTTTGGCTATACTCTTACTTTATATAGCAACTCGATTTCCAGTGATATTAGTGTTAGTTACGCTTTATTTGTGCTGTGTGATAATGTTTATGATTAAGAAAGAAACGGAGATTCAATTTTGAAACAATTTTTACAACAATATACCTATGCTACTTTGGTTTGGTTAGTCCTATTTATCGTCGATTTTGGTATTGAACTTTTTCAAATAGTTAATGAAACAAGAGTAACAATGATGGGTCTGGTTATAAAAAATATAGATACACCAGAGGTATTATACAATCTATTTTCAATCCACTCTCGTTTGTATTATATATACGTAGTATTTATTTGCTTATGGCTAACTTGTTATGCTTTTTTCTATAAGAAAAAGGGATAATAGTATGATTTTTGTTTATTTTTGCGTGGCACTAACTAGTATTATTGTCCTGCATGAGTTTATTCATTGGATAACAGCACGGTTGTTAGGCTATAAAACAATAATAAGATGGAGAATAGCTAGTATAGCTATCGTTTACGAGAATAGAAAAAACGATTTTCATCATCTTATTATTGCTTGCTCCGCTCATTCTTTTTTTAATAGGGATAATTGCACCAGCTGATAATATATTACAGTTTATCGTGAAATTTTTTTGTCTTATGAATATTATCAATTTCTTTCCGATAACCAATGACGGAGAAGTTATACTGTTGTCGTTAATAAATATAATAAAGAAAGGATAACCTCTATTGAAATTATTAAGGAAGTATTTACTGATTGTTTTGGGGATACCAGCTATTCCTCTTGGAGCTATATGGCTATTTGTAGCTCGAAATTCTACACCTGTTGTAGACTATAATGAAAATGCTATTGAATTTATTCACCAATCCGCAAATACTATTATTTCTAAAATACAGCAGAAAGAAGCAGGAATTTATTATTTTGGATTTGCATCATGTCCTTGGTGCCAAGAGTTACTGCCTTTGCTAATAGAAGAGTTGAATGCAGAAGATGCACAGGCTTATTTAATCAATACAAAATCTTCTGAGTTTACAGAGCAAAATCGACAGGAGCTAACGGATATTTATTTAACCTATCTACAAGGTGATCGGTTGTATGTACCATTTTTAGTATCTATAAATAGTAAGGGGGACGTGAGAACGCATATGGGAACAGTGTCTGGTCATAATGCAAAGAATAAAGCCTTGTCAGAGGAGCAAAAGGAGGAGCTTAGAAAGTTACTGGTTGATTTTATAAATCATTCACAAACCTAGTGTGGTATTCAAATGAAAAAGGGTGTCTTTCGTGGTATAATAGGGAGTAACTTTTTCAGGAGGAATCAAGATGAAACGGATTGCGGTTGATGCAATGGGTGGAGATCATGCTCCACAGGCTATTGTAGAAGGAGTGAATCAAGCTCTTGCTGCTTTTTCAGATATTGACATTCAATTGTATGGCGATGAGGCGAAAATTAAGCCACTGTTAACGAGTATGGATCGAGTGACCATTATTCATACAGACGAAAAAATTGAATCAAATGATGAGCCGGTCAAGGCCATTCGTCGGAAGAAAAATGCTTCTATGGTGCTTGCGACAAAAGCTGTAAAGACAGGGGAAGCCGATGCGGTTGTCTCTGCTGGAAATACGGGTGCCCTCCTTGCTGCGGGTGTATTTGTGGTTGGCCGGTTGAAACAGATTGACCGTCCTGGCTTACTATCAACCTTACCAACGATGGACGGAAAAGGCTTTGATATGATGGATTTGGGAGCAAATGCAGAAAATACGGCTCATCATTTACATCAGTATGCGATTTTAGGGGCCTTCTATGCCCAATACGTACGAGGAATTGCTCGTCCACGGGTGGCTTTACTGAATAATGGGACGGAGGAATCAAAAGGGACTCCGGTTCATAAAGAAGCTTATGAGTTGCTATCACAGGATAAAAGTATTCATTTTATCGGTAATGTTGAGGCGCGTGAATTGTTAAATGGTGTTGCCGATGTGGTTGTTACCGATGGTTTCACGGGAAATGCTGTCCTAAAAACGATTGAAGGAACAGCCAAAAGTGTTGTTAATCAACTAACTGCTGCGATTAAAAATGGTAGCTTACTCGCTAAGATAGGTGGCCTACTCTTAAAGCCAACCTTAAAATCAGCCTTAGGGGCTTTGGACTATAAAAAAGCAGGTGGAGCAGTTCTCTTAGGATTGAAAGCTCCTGTTATTAAAGCGCATGGCTCAAGTGATGCAGCGACAGTCTACTATACAATCAGTCAAACGAGAACCATGTTAGAGGCTGGAATTGTCCAGAAATCAGTAGAGCGTTTTTCTCATGAGGAGGAGACAAGTGACTAAAGAAGAAATTTATCAGAGAATGGAAGAAATTCTGATAGAAGAAAAAGGTGAGGGACTTGAACTTCATCCTGATTTAATGGTCAATGAGGAGCTAGCAGAAGATTCTGTAGAGGTTATGGAATTGGTGCTGTCCTTAGAGGATGAATTCCAGATTACGATTTCGGATGAAGCCATTGAAGAATTTGAAACGTTGGCAGATATTGTAGACTATATTGAACAGCGAGTGGATTAAATAAGTATATTCATTGACAAAAAATACAAAACGTTCGTCTTTTGACGGGCGTTTTTTGGTTATTTATAGTATGTAACCGATATTTTTCTTGAATCAACGAATATTATATGCTAGAATATAGCAAAATACAAAAAATATAAGAGTAAAGGCGAACGATAATATGAAGCAATCATTGTTATATTCGGGAAAAGCAAAGGATCTGTATACAACAGAAAATGATGAGGTGATTGTTGCGGTTTATAAGGACCAAGCGACGGCTTTAAATGGGTTAAAAAAGGAACAAGTACTTGGTAAGGGGCAATTGAACAATCAGATTTCGTCTTTGATTTTTGAAAAATTAAATCGAGCAGGAATTGCCACTCACTTTTTAGAAAAATTATCAGATACGGAACAACTGAATAAAAAAGTGGCGATTATCCCACTAGAAGTAGTGTTGCGCAATTATACAGCGGGCTCGTTTTCGAAGCGCTTTGGCGTGGCAGAAGGACTCAAGTTGGCAGAGCCGATTGTGGAATTTTATTACAAGAAAGATGAGCTAGATGACCCTTTTATCAATGATGAACATGTAGCTTTTCTGGATATTGCTTCAACAGAAGAGCTTGCTTATATTAAGGCAGAAACGAGGAAAATCAATCAATTATTGACAGAGTGGTTTGCTGCTATTGGCTTAACCTTGATTGATTTTAAGCTAGAATTTGGGAAGAATCGAGACGGCAAGATAATTTTAGCAGATGAATTTTCTCCAGATAATTGTAGGCTCTGGGATGCGGATGGCAATCACATGGACAAGGATGTCTTTCGCCGTGGTCTTGGAGAGATGACAGATGTTTATCAAATCGTGTGGGAAAAGTTACAGGAGTTGGACTAAGATGAATAAACGAATTTTTGTCGAGAAAAAAGCGAGTTTTCAGATAAAAGCAGAGAGCTTGCTGCGTGAATTGCAGGAGCGTTTAAAGGTTGAAACATTGACGAATGTACGCTTGATACAAGTCTATGATGTCTTTAATCTGAGTGAAGATTTGGTGATGCTAGCTGAGGAACGTGTTTTTTCAGAAAAAGTAACAGATATTGTATTGTCAGAACAAGAAGTGACAGAAAGTCTTGTTGCTAGCCGTTTCTTTGCCATTGAAGCTCTACCTGGTCAATTTGATCAGCGTGCAGCGAGCAGTCAGGAAGCCCTGTTTCTTTTAGGAGCAGGTAGTGATGTACTGGTAAAAACAGCCCAACTCTATCTCTTAAATGTTGAGACTAGCGATGAGGATGTAGCAGCGATTCAGGCTTATTTGCTCAATCCTGTCGATTCTCGTTTTAAGGATGTCGCTAAAGAGTTGGAAGATCCTGATTTCTCTAGTTCTAATACAGTTATTCCAGTGCTTGATTTTTTCAAGGATTATACAGAGGCTGATTTTGCCCAGTATAAACAAGATCAAGGACTTGCTATGGAAGTAGCTGATTTACTTTTTATTCAAGATTACTTTGCTTCGATTGGGCGTTGTCCGACGGAGACAGAGTTGAAAGTTTTAGATACTTATTGGTCAGATCATTGTCGTCATACTACCTTTGAGACAGAGTTGCGTCAGATTGATTTTTCGGAATCACAATTTCAAGATCAATTGCAGGCGACCTATGAGAAGTATCTTGCTATGAGAAGCGAATTGGGTCGTGCGAACAAGCCGCAGACACTCATGGACATGGCAACGATTTTTGGTCGCTATGAACGAGCAAATGATCGTTTGGATGACCTTGAAGTATCCGATGAAATCAATGCCTGCTCTGTGGAAATTGAAGTAGATGTGAATGGGGTGAAAGAGCCGTGGCTCTTGATGTTTAAAAATGAGACCCATAATCACCCGACAGAAATTGAGCCATTTGGTGGTGCAGCAACCTGTATCGGTGGTGCTATTCGCGATCCGTTATCCGGGCGTTCGTATGTCTATCAAGCCATGCGAATTTCAGGGGCGGGCGACATTACCCAACCCTTGTCTGAGACTCGCTCAGGAAAATTACCGCAACAAGTTATCTCAAAAACAGCTGCCCATGGTTATTCTTCTTATGGAAACCAGATTGGTCTTGCAACGACCTATGTAAGAGAATATTTCCACCCAGGATTTGTCGCAAAACGTATGGAGTTAGGGGCCGTTGTAGGAGCAGCTCCCAAGGAAAATGTTATCCGTGAAAAACCAGTAGCAGGGGATGTGGTCATTCTTCTTGGAGGGAAAACGGGACGAGATGGTATTGGTGGAGCGACAGGATCGTCAAAAGTTCAGACTGCTACATCTGTTGAAACAGCTGGTGCAGAGGTTCAAAAAGGAAATGCTATTGAAGAGCGGAAAATTCAACGGCTCTTTCGTGATAAGGCAGTGACCCGATTGATTAAAAAGTCCAACGACTTTGGAGCAGGTGGTGTCTGCGTTGCGATTGGTGAATTGGCAGACGGTCTTGAAATTGATTTGGATAAGGTACCGCTTAAGTATCAAGGCTTAAATGGGACAGAAATTGCCATTTCAGAAAGTCAAGAGCGTATGGCGGTCGTTGTTACACCAGAAAATGTAGAGGCCTTCATCACCTTTGCAGCCAAGGAAAATATCCTAGCTGTCCCTGTAGCAACTGTGACAGAGAGGCCACATCTTGTCATGACTTGGAAAGGGCAGAGGATTGTGGATATTGAGCGTTCTTTCCTTGACAGCAACGGTGTGCGAGTAGTTGTGGATGCGAAAGTGACTGATAGTCCATGGGCGCTGCCAGAACAAAGAGTAACATCAGCAGACACTTTGAAGCAAGACTTGCAGGATTTACTCGCTGACTTGAATCATGCCAGTCAAAAAGGCTTGCAAACAATCTTTGATAGTTCCGTGGGTCGTTCAACGGTGAATCATCCTCTTGGGGGTCGTTATCAAATGACGCCGTCAGAAAGTTCCGTTCAGAAATTGCCAGTTGAGCATGGCGTGACCGAAACGGTCTCTGTTATGGCGCAGGGGTATAATCCCTTGATTGCAGCCTGGTCTCCGTATCACGGAGCAGCTTATGCGGTGATTGAAGCAATCAGTCGTTTGGTGGCAACAGGAAGTGCTTGGGAAAAAGCCCGTTTCTCTTATCAAGAATATTTTGAGAGAATGGACAAGCAGGCAGAACGCTTTGGAAAACCTGTAGCAGCCTTGCTTGGCTCGATTGAAGCGCAGATTCAATTAGGCCTTCCGTCAATTGGTGGAAAAGATTCGATGTCTGGAACTTTTGAAGAATTGACCGTTCCTCCGACCTTGGTAGCTTTTGGTGTGACGACTTCAACTGTTGGGCGGATTTTATCGCCAGAATTGAAATGGTCAGGAGAGTATCTCTACTACATTCCAGGTCAAGCCATTGCAGCGGAAATTGATTTCGAAAACATAAGAGAAAATTTCAAAACATTCACCAAAATTCAAGAAAAACACAAGGTAACAGCAGCAGCTGCTGTTAAATACGGTGGCGTAACAGAAACACTTGCGCTCATGACCTTTGGAAATCACATCGGAGCAAGCGTGGTGCTGGATCAGATTGAAAGTAGTTTACGAGGGCAATTGGGCGGCTTTGTCTTTGCTAGTCCAGATGAGGTTGAAGGAGTTTTGAAAATTGGACAGACAATCAGTGAAGAAAACCTCATCATCAATGGTGTTGACTTACCGATTGATGACTTGCTAGCAAGTTTTGAGAGGACTTTCGAGGATGTTTATCCGACTGTATTTGAGCAGGACAGCCTTATGGCAGAAGTAGCACCAGTCGTGACCGATTTTGTGCGTGAGAATAAGGAAACAATCAGCCAACCCTTGGTGTATATTCCCGTTTTTCCGGGAACAAACTCAGAGTATGATTCTGCGAAGGCCTTTGAACAAGCTGGTGCTAAGGTGCGCTTAGAACCATTTGTAACGCTGGATGAAGTAGCGCTGGCTCAGTCTGTTGAGAGAATGGTCCAATCCATTAGCCAAGCACAGATTCTCTTTTTTGCAGGCGGATTTTCAGCAGCTGATGAGCCAGACGGATCTGCGAAATTTATTGTGAATATTTTGCTCAATGAAAAAATAAGGGCTGCAATCGATGCCTTTATTGCGCGTAGTGGTCTGATTATCGGTATTTGTAATGGATTCCAAGCTCTTGTCAAATCAGGTCTTCTTCCTTATGGTAATTTTGAAGAGGCAGGTGAAACTAGTCCGACCCTCTTTTACAACGATGCCAACCAACACGTGGCGAAAATGGTGGAAACCCGCATTGCCAATACTAATTCACCGTGGTTAGCTGGTGTAGAAGTAGGTGCTATCCATGCCATTCCAGTGTCACATGGGGAAGGGAAATTCGTTGTGACAGAGGCAGAATTTGCAGAGCTTCGTGACCAAGGCCAGATATTCAGTCAGTATGTGGATTTGACAGGACAACCAAGTATGGACAGCCGCTACAATCCAAATGGCTCTTTCTATGCGATTGAGGGGATTACGAGTAAAAATGGCCAAATCATTGGGAAAATGGGACATTCTGAACGGTATGAAGCTGGTTTGTTCCAGAATATTCCGGGAGAAAAGGACCAGAAGCTGTTTGAAAGTGCCGTACGGTATTTCACAAAGAAATAAGAGGATGATATGACATACGAAGTAAAATCGCTCAATGAGGAATGTGGCTTGTTTGGTATTTGGGGACATCCGCAAGCTAGCCAAGTGACCTATTTTGGACTTCATAGTTTGCAGCACCGTGGTCAGGAAGGAGCAGGCATTTTGGCCAATCAAGCAGGAACCCTGCGCCGTCATCGGGGTTTGGGTTTGGTTTCTGAAGTCTTTAAACATCAAGAAGATTTGGAACACTTGACAGGTCAAGCAGCCATTGGTCATGTCCGTTATGCGACGGCAGGCGGTGCGTCAATCAACAATGTCCAGCCCTTCTTATTTGACTTTTTCGACATGCAACTGGGGCTGGCCCATAATGGGAATTTGACCAATACTCAAAGTTTGAAAAAGGAATTAGAGGCCCAGGGGGCAATCTTTGCTAGTTCTTCTGATACAGAAATTCTCATGCACCTCATTCGTCGGAGTCAAAAAGAAACGCTTCTTGATAAAATCAAGGAGGCACTCAATCAGGTCAAGGGTGGTTTTGCCTACTTGATTATGGCTGAAAATCAGTTGATTGCAGCGCTTGATCCAAATGGTTTTCGTCCTTTGTCCATTGGGCGCATGAAAAATGGCGCTTGGGTTGTTTCAAGTGAAACTTGCGCCTTTGAAGTGGTTGGTGCAGAGTGGATAGAAGATGTAAAACCAGGTGAGCTCGTTATCATTGATGATGAAGGTCTGCAGCATGATCGCTATACAGAGGATACTCAGCTATCTATCTGTTCTATGGAATATGTCTACTTTGCGCGACCTGATAGTGTCATTAATGGGGTCAATGTTCATGCGGCACGAAAGAAAATGGGGCGCCGTTTGGCACAAGAAGCAAAGATTGAAGCAGATATTGTGGTCGGTGTGCCCAATTCGTCGCTGTCTGCAGCTAGTGGCTACGCAGAAGAATCAGGCTTGCCTTATGAGATGGGCTTGATTAAGAACCAGTATACCCAGCGCACCTTTATTCAGCCGACACAGGAATTGCGAGAGCAGGGTGTTCGGATGAAGCTGTCTGCTGTCTCAAGCATTGTAAAGGGCAAGCGCGTGGTTATGGTTGATGACTCGATTGTCCGAGGAACGACTAGTCGCCGTATTGTCCAACTCTTACGAGATGCAGGGGCAGCAGAAGTCCATGTAGCGATTGCTAGCCCTCCTCTTAAATATCCTTGCTTTTTCGGAATTGATATTCAACAACGCAGCGAACTGATTGCAGCCAACCATAGCAATGAGGAGATTTGTGAGATTATTGGGGCAGACAGCTTGACCTTCCTATCCTTGGAAGGCTTGATTGAGGGAGTAGGTATGGAGACAGATGCCCCAAATGGCGGTCTTTGTGTTGCTTATTTTGATGGGAAGTATCCCACTCCACTATATGACTACGAGGAACGGTATTTGGAAAGCTTGGCAGAAAAAACGAGTTTTTATTGATTTTGATAGTTCATTACAGGAAATGAGGTTTCAAAATTTCTCATGATGACTAAAGGAGAAAAGGATGTCAAAAAATACATACGCTGCATCAGGTGTTGATGTGGAAGCAGGATATGAAGTAGTTGAACGCATCAAAAAGCATGTCAAAAAAACGGAGCGCTTAGGCGTTATGGGGGCTCTCGGTGGCTTTGGAGGCATGTTTGATTTGACGGAATTAGCTGTCAAGGAACCCGTCTTGATTTCTGGGACAGACGGAGTCGGGACTAAACTGATGCTGGCCATTCAGTACGATAAGCACGATACCATTGGTCAGGATTGTGTGGCCATGTGCGTCAACGACATTGTCGCAGCAGGAGCAGAACCGCTTTATTTCTTGGATTATATTGCAACTGGGAAAAATATCCCTGAAAAACTTGAGCAGGTCGTCAAGGGGGTTGCAGACGGTTGCCTTCTAGCGGGTGCCGCTCTTATCGGTGGAGAAACCGCTGAAATGCCCGGAATGTACGGTGAAGAAGAGTATGATTTAGCCGGTTTTGCTGTTGGTATTGCAGAAAAATCCCAAATTATTGACGGCTCTAAGGTTGTGGCAGGTGATGTTCTGTTGGGTCTTGCTTCCAGTGGTATTCATTCAAATGGTTACTCTCTTGTTCGCCGTGTTTTCTCAGATTATACAGGTGATGAATGCTTGCCTGAATTGGAAGGTAAACCTCTCAAGGAAGTCTTGCTTGCACCAACACGAATCTACGTTCAGACACTTCTTCCTCTGATTAAGGAAGGTTTGGTGCATGGGATTTCCCATATCACGGGTGGTGGCTTTATTGAAAATATTCCACGGATGTTTGGTGAAGAGTTGGCAGCTGAGATTGAAGAAAGTCAGGTACCAGTTTTGCCGATTTTTAAAGCTTTAGAGAAATATGGGGAGATTCCTCATGAAGAAATGTTTGAGATTTTCAATATGGGTCTTGGAATGGTTCTTGCAGTAGCAGCAGAAGATGTGGAGCGTATCAAGGAGCTAGTAGATGAAGAAGTTTATGAAATCGGACGGATCATTGAAAAAACAGACCAAAGTGTGGTATTCAGATGAAAAAAATAGCCGTTTTTGCGTCCGGAAATGGGTCTAATTTTCAAGTGATTGCCGAGCAGTTTCCTATTGAATTTGTCTTTTCAGACCACCGAGATGCCTATGTTCTTGAGCGAGCAAGAAATCTTGGCGTGACGGCGTACGCCTTTGAACTCAAGGAGTTTGATAGTAAGGCAGCCTATGAAGGTGCGATTGTGGAGCTGTTAGACCAGCATGGTGTAGATTTCGTGGTTTTGGCAGGTTATATGAAGATTGTAGCAGACACCCTTCTTGCACGCTACGAGGGGCGGATGATTAATATTCACCCTGCCTATCTGCCCGAATTTCCAGGAGCTCACGGCATTGAAGATGCTTGGGATGCAGGGGTTGCACAATCTGGCGTGACCGTTCATTGGGTGGATTCAGGCATTGACAGCGGACAGATTATCCGTCAGGAGCGCGTGCCGATTCTAGATAGCGATACGCTTGAGAGCTTCGAGGAGCGGATACACGCCATGGAATACCAACTCTATCCAGAGGTGATTCGGAAGTTGCTATCTCGTTACGAATGATTGAATGTAAACCGCTGTGAACGATTGACAAAGAAGAAAATAAGGAGAAATCATGACAAAAAAAGCCTTGATCAGTGTGTCAGATAAGACAGGCATTGTGGAATTGGCACAGAGCTTAGTGCAGCTTGGTTGGGAGATTATCTCAACAGGTGGAACCAAGTTGGCCTTGGATAGCGCTGGGATTGCGACTCTTGCGATTGATGATGTGACAGGATTCCCAGAGATGATGGATGGGCGCGTGAAAACCCTCCATCCTAAGATTCATGGCGGTCTTTTAGCCAGACGAGATGTAAATAGTCACATAGAAGCTACAAAAGACCACGGCATTGACTTGATTGACTTGGTGGTAGTGAATCTCTATCCTTTCAAAGAAACGGTTATGAAGCCAGATGTCGCTTATGCGGATGCGGTAGAAAATATCGATATCGGTGGACCGTCTATGCTTCGTTCTGCGGCAAAAAATCATGCCAGTGTAACAGTTGTCGTTGATCCAGCAGATTATCAAGGGGTATTGGAGGAATTACGAGCAACAGGTGAGACCAGTCTTACCACCCGTAAGCGCCTAGCGGCAAAAGTTTTCCGCCATACTGCAGCCTATGATGCCTTGATTGCAGACTATTTTACTCAGCAAGTGGGTGAGGAAAAGCCTGAGAAATTAACCCTGACTTACGAGCTCAAACAATCGATGCGCTACGGTGAAAATCCGCAACAGGATGCGGACTTCTACCAAACAGCTCTGCCACTTGCTTACTCGATTGCAGCTAGCAAGCAACTAAACGGAAAAGAGCTGTCCTTTAACAACATTCGAGATGCCGATGCAGCGATTCGCATTATCCGTGATTTTCAGGATCGTCCAACCGTTGTAGCACTCAAACACATGAACCCTTGCGGAATTGGACAGGCAGATGATATTGAAACAGCTTGGGATTATGCCTACGAATCAGACCCTGTATCGATTTTCGGAGGCATTGTCGTACTCAACCGTGAGGTAGATGTTGCAACTGCTGAAAAAATGCACCCGATTTTCCTTGAAATCATCATCGCACCAAGCTATACACCAGAAGCCTTGGAGATTTTGACCAATAAAAAGAAAAATCTTCGAATTCTGGAGCTGGATTTTAGCCGGCACCTAGCCAGTACAACTGAAAAAGAAGTGACGGGTGTGCTGGGTGGCTTGCTTATCCAAAATCAAGATGTAGTGATAGAAAATCCAAGTGATTGGAAAGTTGTGACCAAACGTCAGCCGAGCCCTGAAGAACAAACAGCTCTTGAATTTGCTTGGAAATCCATCAAATACGTCAAATCAAACGGCATTATCATTACCAATGACCACATGGTACTAGGCGTTGGGCCAGGACAAACTAACCGCGTTGCTTCTGTCAAAATTGCGGTGGAACAAGCCAAGGATCGCCTAGACGGCGCTGTACTTGCAAGCGATGCCTTCTTTCCATTTGCGGATAATATCGAAGAAATCGCTGCGGCAGGTATCAAGGCCATTATCCAACCCGGAGGTTCCGTCCGTGATCAAGAATCCATTGAAGCAGCGGACAAACATGGCCTTACCATGATTTTCACCGATGTACGTCATTTTAGACACTGAGTTTTGTTTAAGCCCTCTTTAAGGTTTGGCACTTATACTAGACACATCCTAACTTTTCTTTTTCATAAATCTCCAAAAACTCCCGAGCGTTACTATGATATACTCCCCATATAGTAGACAGTGAAAAAACCAAAATTCACTAGACACTATAAGGGGAGTTTTCACATGTCCAAAAGAAGTCCAAAATCAGTAGAAGAAAAGTTAGAAATTGTTTGCTTATTA
>NZ_JBFRYH010000051.1:0-16712 GCF_040984445.1 Streptococcus handemini | reverse complement strand
TGGATGCCTAAGGATGGCGATAGCACGCTAGAAGGACAAGCCTTGCCAGTGAAAGCTGGTTACACAGCGACTACTGCAACGAAAAATGGAGCAGTTGTGACACCACAATCAACGACAGAAGCAGTGATCGTTAATGAAACTGCGACAGACATCACGGAAGTGGTTATCTACAGTCCGGATGCCAAAGCACCACAGCTTGCCGTGATTAAGTATGAGGATGAAGCGGGCAATCTTGTACCTAGCTCAGCACTTGATGGAGAAAGTCCAGTCGATACAGAGGTAGGTAGCGAAGGTGAGGATATCACGTATTCTACAGCGTCTAAGATTGAGAAGTTGAAGAAACACGGATATGAACTTGTGACAGATGGCTTCACAACAGCGGATGGTCGTAAATTTGACAATACCCCAGATGAGCCAGGTAAGGATCCAAGTCAGGTATTTAAAGTAACCGTTCGACCACAGATGTCAACTGTCACACCAGATCCAAACAATCCAAGTAACCCGACACCGAAAGATCCAAACAATCCAGACAATCCAAGAACACCGGTTGTACCAGGACAACCAATTGATCCGAATAATCCAGACGGACCAAAATGGCCAAATCCAGGAAAACCAATTGATCCGAACAACCCAGATGGACCAAAATGGCCAGAGGATAAAGGGGTATCAGAGAAAGACTTGATTAAGAAAGTCACACGTACCATCAACTATGTCTACGAAGATGGAAGTGAAGCAGCTGAAACTCGGACAGAAACCGTAACCTTCACACGTACCGCAACGGTAAACCATGCGACAGGTGAGGTAACGTACAGTGCTTGGACAGTCAGCGATAAGGTTGATGCGGATAAGAATCATGACGGCAAGTGGAACGAGGAAGCTTCCCCAGTGATTACAGGCTACGTGACAGATACAGCTGTTGTAGCGGAAGAAACACCAAGTGTTGAGACAGCGGATAAGACAGTGACAGTTACCTACAAGAAACTAGGAAACTGGATTCCTAAGATTCCAGATGGGGCAACACCAGTCGATCCGACACCAACGGATGGTAAGGATCCAAAAGAACCAATTCCGTATCCAAACGATCCGAAGGATCCAACGAAGCCTGAAACACCAACGAAAGACACTCCAACACCAATTCCGTATGTACCAGGCTATACACCAGAAGATCCAAATGGAAATCCGTTGAAACCGGTCGATCCGAACAATCCAGAAAAAGGATATATCCCACCAGTTCCAACGAATCCAACGGAAGATATTGAGATTTCGTATGCGAAGGATCCAGAACCGCAACCTGAGCCTAAGCCAGAGCCGCAACCTGAGCCTAAGCCAGAGCCACAACCTGAGCCTAAGCCAGAGCCACAACCTGAGCCTAAGCCAGAGCCACAACCTGAGCCTAAGCCAGAGCCGCAACCTGAGCCTAAGCCAGAGCCACAACCTGAGCCTAAGCCAGAGCCGCAACCTGAGCCTAAGCCAGAGCCACAACCTGAGCCTAAGCCAACACCGCAACTAGATCAATCAACAGATCCTGCTAAGGCAGAGTTGCCAAATACAGGTGATACAGTAGACAATGCTGCATTTGCATACGGTGTTACTGCATTAGGTTTTGCTGCTTTGCTTGGACTCAGCAAGAAAAAATCAGAAGAAGAGTAATTTGAACGTTGATATCGAGTTGATTATGCGATGTCATCATCTCATCGGCTGATGTAAGAAATAGTCAGAAAGGTATCCTTTCTGACTATTTTATTTGCTGGATTTTTGATATAATAAGAGAATTGGAACTCCGAAAAAAACAAGAGCTGGTGGTCTACTTGGTTTTCAATGGAGGTAAGAGATAAGGAGAAAAGATGAATCCTTTACTAAATGGAATGAATGACAGACAGGCGGAGGCAGTTCGAACGACAGAAGGGCCATTGCTTATTATGGCAGGAGCAGGTTCTGGTAAGACACGGGTCTTGACCCACCGGATTGCTTATTTGATTGATGAAAAATTAGTTAATCCTTGGAATATTTTGGCGATTACCTTTACCAATAAGGCGGCACG
The DNA here is from genome assembly GCF_040984445.1 of Streptococcus handemini. NCBI lineage: Bacteria > Bacillati > Bacillota > Bacilli > Lactobacillales > Streptococcaceae > Streptococcus > Streptococcus handemini. The sequence goes on along the minus strand of NZ_JBFRYH010000051.1, from coordinate 14,671 downwards.
CGAGATGAAGGAGCGGGCTTTTGCGCTCAATCCTGCCACCCAAGATTGCTTGATTGCGACCTTCCACTCCATGTGTGTACGGATTTTGCGCCGGGATGCGGATCACATTGGCTACAATCGCAATTTTACCATTGTTGATCCAGGTGAACAGCGGACCTTGATGAAGAGGATTTTGAAAAATCTCAATTTGGATCCGAAAAAGTGGAGCGAACGTTCGATTTTAGGCACGATTTCGAATGCCAAAAATGACTTGATTGACGAAGTAGCCTATGAAAGTCAGACAGGTGATCTTTATACGCAGATTGTCGCCAAATGTTATACTGCCTATCAGAAAGAATTACGCATGAGTGAGGCAGTTGATTTTGATGATTTAATCATGCTGACCTTGCGTTTGTTTGATCAGAATCCAGATGTGCTGACCTATTATCAGCAGAAATTCCAGTACATCCATGTCGATGAATACCAAGATACCAACCATGCCCAATACCAGTTGGTCAAGTTGCTTGCATCACGGTTCAAAAATATTTGTGTCGTAGGAGATGCAGACCAGTCAATCTATGGCTGGCGTGGAGCGGATATGCAAAATATTCTTGATTTTGAAAAAGATTATCCAGAGAGCAAGGTTGTTTTGCTGGAAGAAAATTATCGCTCTACTAAAACAGTTTTGCAAGCGGCCAATGATGTGATTCAAAACAATCGCAACCGTCGTCCGAAAAATCTCTGGACACAAAATGATGAAGGTGAGCAGATTACCTACTATCGGGCACGTGATGAGCAGGACGAGGCACTTTATATTGCTACTCAGATAGATGACATTGTACGAGCTGGTCGCTCTTATCGTGATTTCGCTGTCCTCTATCGGACCAATGCCCAATCTCGGACGATTGAAGAAGCTCTTTTAAAAGCCAATATTCCCTATACCATGGTCGGTGGAACCAAGTTCTACAGTCGCAAGGAAATTCGTGATGTCATTGCCTACTTGAATGTCATCGCAAATCCGGCAGATAATCTGTCCTTTGAGCGGATTGTCAATGAGCCAAAACGTGGTGTAGGGCCTGGTACGGTGGATAAACTCCGTGATTTTGCTCAAATGCAGGAGTTCTCTTTATTAGAAGCAAGTCAACAGATTATGCTGTCTGGCATGAAGGGTAAGGCAGCCCAAGCTGTCTTTGACTTGTCACACTTACTCTATCAGTTACGAGACCAGTTAGATGAACTTTCGATTACAGACTTGGTAGAAGCTGTTTTGCAAAAGACAGGCTATACCGAGTCGCTCACCGTTCAAGCAACCTTAGAAGCAAATGCTCGAATAGAGAACTTGCAGGAATTTCTCTCTGTGACCAAGCATTTTGATGAAGAATCGGAGGTGGAAGGAGAGTCGGGCCTTGAAACCTTGAGTCGATTCCTCAATGATCTAGCCTTGATTGCAGATACAGATGACGGAGACCGAGAGAGTTCAGAAGTGACCTTGATGACTCTACATGCGGCAAAGGGCTTGGAATTTCCAGTCGTATTTTTGATTGGAATGGAAGAAAATGTCTTTCCACTCAGTCGAGCTGCTGAAGATGAGGACGAATTAGAAGAGGAACGCCGCTTGGCCTATGTGGGGATTACGCGGGCAGAAAAGCAGCTTTATTTGACAAATGCGAATTCACGCCTGCTCTTTGGTCGCAGTAGTTACAACCAGCCGAGTCGCTTTATTAGAGAAATATCGAGTGATTTGTTGGATTACCAAGGCTTGGCAAGACCTGCAAATACTGCTTTTAAGGCTTCTTATGTCAACGGTCAGACCAGCAAGTTTGGTCAAGGGATGAGTTTACAGCAGGCCATTCAGTCGCGCAAGTCTCAGATTCAGCCTCGCAGTTTGGGAGATGATTTGCCGTTTGGAAAATCCAGCGCCTCTACACAAACAGACTGGGCGGTGGGAGACATTGCTGTTCACCGCAAATGGGGACGAGGAACGGTTCTTGAAGTGACTGGTAACGGAGCAAGTCAAGAGTTGAAAATTAATTTCCCAGACTTGGGTCTCAAAAAAGTCTTAGCCAGTCTGGCTCCAATTGAGAAGGAAAATGAAGCATAAAAAAACGCCTAGAACTCAGGGTTTCTAGGCGGTTTTCTCTCAGTTAGCAATTAAAACCGAGGAAGAGGAGGGATAGAACAATATAGAGCAAGCACCCTAAAATCACTAGGTAGCCGAGGAGAAAAATTGTTTTGACTTTTTTCGATAAGTTGAGAGTATTGAATCGCTTGATAAAGGCAATTCCAAGCATGATATAGGCGATAAAAATGATGATTAAAAGAAGATGAAAATAGAGTAAGATGGACATAGGGGGCTCCTTTCTGGTAAAATGGATCAGTGTGTAATCGTTTTCTTGATATTATTTTATCATTTTTTTTAGCATGTCAACTAATTTAAATAAAACGATTTCTTTGTTTGATTTTTGGTATAATGGAAAGAGATTCACAGAGATAGGAGTGACCAATAGCCGATGAAATTATATTATGCAGCGATTCGTTATCCTTTGACCACTTTTTTGGCCAAAATGGCAAGGGAGTATACACAGGAAGGCAAGCGTGTTTTTTATATTGCTCCCAATTCGCTATCCTTTGAGAAAGAGAGAGTTGTCCTTTCTAGTTTGGAAGAAAAAGGTTCCTTTGACATGATGGTCACGCGTTTTGAGCAGTTGGCCCGCTATTTTTCTCTCAATCAGACAGAAGAAAGTAAAGTGTTAGATGATTCGGGTTTTGTTATGCTCCTTTTTCGGATTTTATCACAAATGGATGAGACAGAGTTCAAGGTCTATGGAAAGGTGAAGCAAGATATTCCTTTTATTCAGCAGTTGGTGGATTTGTATAAGGAAATGCAACGGTCTAATCTGACAATTGGGGATTTGGTCAACTTGGATTCTCCAGACAAAGAGGCGGATTTGGTCATGATGTTGACAGCTTTTGAACAGGCCATGATGAGAGAAGGTTTTCACATTGCTGGGAAAATGGCTTCATTTCGTAAGGCTGTTGCATCCGACCAGCTCAATCAGGAATTGGAAGATGTAGTCCTTATTGTGGATGGCTTTACCCGTTTTTCAGCTGAGGAAGAAGCCTTGATTGCAGCTCTACATGGCCGAGTAGCTGAAATTGTCATTGCTACCTATGCCAGTCAAAAAGCCTATCAATCTCCTTACATTGAGGGAAATATTTATCAGGCAGGGGTGGAATTTCTCGGTCATCTAGCTCAGACCTTTCAGACCAAGCCTTGCTATATAGAAGCTGAGGCAGATGGGTCTGTTTTTACGAGCCTTTCAAAAGCAGTTGAACGGCACTATGATTTTTCTGGAGGCCAGGTAGAAGGGATAGCTATCGACCAGTCAGCCATCCAGCTATGGCATGTCACCAATCAAAAAGAAGAAGTCCGTCAGGTTGCCCTCAGCATTCGCAATTTACTTCACCAAGGTGAACGGTATAAGGATATTGTTGTACTCTTGGGCGATGTAGATAGCTATCGCTTACAGTTAGGAAAAATCTTTGACCAGTATGATATTCCCTATTACCTAGGACGAGCAGAGGAGATGAGTCATCATCCCTTGATTCATTTCATTGAATCCTTGGAGCGGTTAAAGCGCTACCGTTTCCGGACAGAAGACATGCTCAATCTCTTAAAATCAGGTCTCTATCAGCAGTGGTCTCAGGATAAGTTAGATCTCTTTGAGCAGTATCTCTTATTTGCAGATGTGAAGGGACAGGCTCAATTTGAGCGAGCTTTTACCACTAAAAATGGCAATCGGTACGATGTGGACATGCTAAATTCTATTCGTGAGAGCATCATGAAGCCCTTAACGACCTTCTTTAGGGCTCGTGCCCAATCAGGCAGGAGTTTACTAGCTAAGTTCAGTAGCTTTTGTGAGGCAATTGCACTACCAACCAATATGGAGGCTTTATCAGCACACTTTGGGGAGTCCGAGCAGGAAAAAGATGAACAGGTCTGGAATCGCTTTGTCCATCTCTTAGAGGATATGCACCAAATTTTTTCAGATAAGAATCTGACGGTGGCTGATTTTCTGGCAATTTTACGAGCTGGAATGCTAGCAAGTACCTATCGGACAGTTCCTGCTACCGTTGATGTAGTACGAGTTAAATCCTATGATCTGATTGAACCACATACAGCCAAGTATGTCTTTGCACTTGGTCTCACGCAAGCCAATTTTCCAAAGTTGGGAAAAAATACGAGCTTACTGACGGATACAGAGCGCCTGCGAATGAACGAAGCAACTGGTCCCTTTGCACGATTTGATGTGGTCAGTCGTGAACATACTAAAAAGAACCACTTTGCCATGATTTCTCTTTTGAATGCTGCAAGCAAGCAGCTGGTTTTGTCTGCTCCACAAGTAGCAAATGAGACCGATGATGAGCTATCCCCTTATCTGAAATTGTTGCAAGAGTTTGGAATCAAAAAAGAAGAAAAAGGCAAGGAAAAAGGTTTGCAACCATCGGACTTGGCTCACTATAAGAGCCTCTTGGCTCGTGTCATTGAAGCCAATCGTTTATCTTTTGAGGTTGAATGGACCAAGGCAGGAGAAACCTTCTGGATGGTAGCGATTCGCTACCTGCGTAAGAAATTAGAACAAGAGCAGATTGTGATTCCAGCGATTACGGGTGAGGTCGAGACGAGTCCTTTAGCAGCTGAGACACTTGATCTTCTTTATCCCACAGACGAGCCACTTATTTTATCCGCTTCTAGCTTGACGGATTTTTATCAGAATGAATATCTTTACTTTATCAAGCATGTCTTGCACTTGAGAGAACGCGACAGTATCCATCCAGATGCGCGTAGTCATGGGAACTTTCTTCACCGTATTTTTGAGAAGGTCACGGCCAATCAGAGTAGCCAGTCTTTTGATGAAAAATTACAGGACGCAATAAGAGAAACACGTCAAGAACCGACTTTTGAAGCCCTGTATCAGTTTAATACGGAAAGTCAATTTTCAGAAACTGTTCTGCTCGATATTGCGCGTGCAACCTCTCTGGTTCTACAAGCTGATCCAATCACTCAAGTTGTAGCTAATGAAGCTGTTTTTGGTCGAAAACAAGAGCCGTTTTTAATCTTGGAAAATGGACGACCGCTTCAAGTTGTGGGAAAAATGGATCGTCTGGATCAGCTGACTTCAGATCAGGCCTTTGGGGTAGTGGACTACAAATCAAGCGAAAATCAGTTTAAGATTGATCGTTTTTACAATGGTCTCAGCCCACAGCTGATGACCTATATCGCAGCGGTTCAGCAATTACCAGAGTTTAGCCAATCAGAGAAGATTTTTGGGGCCATGTATTTGCATATGCTAGATCCAATTGTTGCTTTGACGGACATGAAGTCAGATGATCAAGCTCTTGAAAAAGCCTATAAGTCCTTGGTTTATAAGGGATTATTTATCGAAGAAGAAAGCAATCGTCTCAATCAATTCTATGCAACATCCAAGGCCACGATTTATACAGAAGAAGAGTTAGGCACCCTGTTAAGCCATAACCAGTCCTTGTATGAAGGAGCAGCCAAGAGGATTCTAGCAGGGCAGTTTGCGGTGAATCCCTATACGGAGGATGGGCGCTCTGTCGCAGGCAATCAATTAAATGCCATTACTGGTTTTGAAGCAGATCGCCATTTCCCATTAGCCCGCAAATTGATAAGGGGTGGTAAGAAAGAAGAATGGCTAGAAAGAATGAAGAAAGGAGTAGCAGATGAGTTTTGAACGATTTTTAAGCCCCTTAGAGATTGCAGAACTGCAACGAGCAGAAGCACAATCAGATACCAAGCAAAAACGGACACCAGAGCAGATTGAAGCCATTTATACCAATGGCCAAAACGTTTTAGTATCTGCTTCAGCTGGTTCAGGAAAGACCTTCGTTATGGTAGAGCGCATTTTGGATAAACTAAAGAGAGGAATTCGGATTGACCAGCTCTTCATCTCGACCTTTACAGTGAAGGCAGCAGGCGAGCTAAAAGAACGGATTGAACGAAAGCTAACACAAGCCATCCTTGACAGTCAGGATGAAGAACAAAAGCGCCACTTGTCTGAACAGTTGACAAATCTTCCAAAAGCTGCGATTGGGACCATGGATGCCTTTACCCAGCAGTTAGTGACAACCTATGGTTATCTCTTAGGAATTGCTCCGACCTTTCGTATCTTACAGGATCAAAATGAACAAGACTTGCTCAAGCAGGAAGTATTTGCAGACTTATTTGCAGACTATATGACAGGAAAAGATCAAGCTGTCTTTCAACAATTGGTGCGGAATTTTTCCGGTCATCGCAAAGATAGCAAGGCTTTTCGAGAAGTGGTTGATCAAATTCACACCTTTAGTCAGTCAACTAGCAATCCCCGTGCCTGGTTAGAAGAAACCTTCTTAAAAGGTCATACGGAATTGACGAGCCTTGAAAGCCTGCCTTTTTCGATTTTTGAGGGCTTGTTGGACAGTATGGAGCGAGCCGCCAATGATTTACAGGATGTGACGGACTTACCTGATTATAAAAAAGAGACTAAGGCTGGTAAACCAACGGTTAATTATACCAAGCATTTGGCAATGATTGTGCGATTGAGAGAGTTGGTGGCAGAGCATGACAGAACGAGGAAAGTGGAGCAGTTGCCAGGGTTAGTTGCACAGGTGGTTGACCTCTTGCCTTCTGGTGATGAGGTAACAGTGGCTGGTGAGAAATACCCAGTCTTTAAGGACTTGCAGACACGTCTGACCAGTTTGAAACATCTGGAAACGGTTCTTGTCTATCAGCCCCGCATTCTTCCTTTATTGACGCTGCTGAGAGAGTTTGTCCTTGATTTTTCTGACCAATATTTGCAGCGGAAGATGCAGGAAAATAGCTATGAGTTTACCGATATTAGCCATTTTGCCATTCAAATTTTGACAGATTATCCAGAGATTCGACAACTCTATCAGTCAACCTATCATGAAGTCATGGTCGATGAATATCAAGACAATAACCACATTCAAGAGCGGATGTTGGACTTGCTATCAACTGGCCAAAATCGCTTCATGGTGGGAGATATTAAGCAGTCTATCTATCGATTTCGTCAGGCAGATCCACAGATTTTCCAAACGAAGTTTGAATTGTATCAGGCAGATCCGACAGCTGGTCATTTGATTCTCCTCAAGGAAAATTTTCGTAGCCAGTCTGAAGTGCTAGATGCGACAAATGCGATTTTCACACGCTTGATGGACAGGGAAGTGGGGCAAATTACCTATGATGAAACCCATACCTTGGTTGCAGGAAGTGATAACCAGAAAATTCCTCATCCAGCAAATCAAATGGAATACCTCATTTACAACACGGATGTTGATGAGGAATTGGACCAAGAAGGAGTCAGTGCTGGTGAAGTGGAGTTGGTTGCTAAGGAGATTATTCGCCTGCATAACGAGGAGCAAGTTGCCTTTTCCGATATTGCACTACTGGTGTCTTCTCGGACACGAAATGAGGCTGTTTTACGTAGTTTTGAGCAGCATGGGATTCCCTTGATATCTGATGGGGGTGAGGCTCACTATCTCAAATCCTTGGAAGTCATGGTCATGCTTGATACCTTGCGGACGATTAACAATCCCTTCAATGACTATCCATTCCTTGCTCTCTTGAAATCCCCTATGTTTCGCTTGACAGAAGATGAGTTGACTCGAATTGCCTTACAGACAGAATCAGCCTATTTCTATCAGAAATTCCAGTTGGCTTTAACTGGCCGTGGAGCCCATGCTCAATTGATTTCTCCTACGTTCAAGCAAAAGTTGGAACACATTCAAAGTTATCTAGTGGATTGGAGAAGCTATGCGAAAACTCATTCCATTTATGATTTGATTTGGAAGATTTTTAACGATAAGTTTTACTATGACTACGTTGGTGCCCTACCCAATGGAGAAAAGCGCCAGGCCAATCTTTATGCTCTTGGCTTGCGGGCGGATCAATTTGAAAAAACAGGCTTTAAGGGGCTGGCTCGCTTTATCACCATGATTGATAAGCTGATAGAGAGCGATTATGATTTGGCAGATGTCGAAGTTACCAAGCCACAAGATGCGGTTCAGCTGATGACCATTCATAAGAGCAAGGGCTTGGAATTTCCCTATGTCTTTTTACTGAATATGGACAAGGCATTTAGCCGCCAAGAAAGCAACAATCCGATTATTCTGAGTAGAGAAAATGGAATTGGGGCTCAGTATCTAGCAGATATGGGGGATAAGTTTGAAACTCCGCTACCTCACGTGCGTGTCCGAATCAATACGCTCCCTTATCAATTCAATAAGGATGAATTAAAACGCTTGAGTCTGTCTGAACAGATGCGCTTGCTTTATGTGGCCATGACACGGGCTGAGAAGAAACTATATCTGGTCGGAAAAGGAAGCCAGGAAAAATTGGCTACCAAATACGATGGAAAATCCCGTTTCGGTGTGCTTGCCCAGTCTACGCGAGAGACAATGACGAGTTTTCAGGATTGGATTTTAGCCATTGAAGAAGCCTTTAAGGGACAGGACTTGCATTTTAAAAAGACCTTTGTGGAAGCAGCAGAGCTGACTCCAGAAAAAATCGGTCAATTGAAGGTGACCTCCTCTTTACCAAAGGATACAGTGCAAGATAACCGTCAGTCAGAAGAGATTGTCGCCGCACTGAAGCAATTAGAATCTGTGGCACAACTCAATCAAGAGTATCAAGCAGCGATTGACTTGCCGAGTGTGCGGACACCGAGTCAGATTAAAAAACTCTACGAGCCAGTTTTAGCAGATGATGGACTAGCTATTATGGAAAAATTTGTTCCCAAGCGGAAATTCAGCCTACCAGATTTTGCCAGTCAACAGGTAACAGGAGCGCAGATTGGTTCGGCTGTCCATGAGCTCATGCAACGTTTGCCATTGGTGACTCCGATGACCGTTGAGCTTGTAAAAGAAACGCTATCAAAAGTTAAGGCCACAGAAGCCGTTAAGGCAAGGATTGATATGGGCAAAATTAGGGCCTTCTTTGAAACTCCACTGGGACAAGAAATTCTGACACAGAAGGCATCAGTTCGTAGAGAGCAACCATTTGCTGTGTTGCAAACTGATGCGCGTGCCAATGAGGAGTATGTTCTACGTGGAATCATAGACGGCTTTATCCATTATGGAGACCGCATTGTCCTCTTTGATTACAAGACGGATCACTATCAACAGCCTAGCCAGTTAGTTGAGCGGTATCGTAGTCAAATGCAGCTTTATGCAGATGCTCTCAAACAGGCCTATCAAGTAGAAAGAGTAGAGAAATACTTGATTCTACTAGGTGGAGAGAAGATTGAAGTAGTGAACGTACCATAACAATAAGAGGGATAGGACCAATCGTGACTGCGAAAAACGATTGTCCCCCCTCTTTTATTGATAATACTCTGTAAAAATCTATGGTATAATAATACTCAGCTAATTTCAAAAAATAACTTTGTTTGATCTTTTCTTAAGTAGTGCGGATGGAAGCACCCTCTCACTAGTTGAGGATTATTGCATAATCCTTATTTCCAACCTTCAACAGTCCCCCAGACTGTTGAAGCAATCCTTATTTTTGAGCCTAGGTCTTAAAAATTCCGTTATTAGTGACAGTGTTGCTGTCACTAGTAATACCACTCCGGTGAAAATAACCTTTCAAGCTCACTTCGTTCGCTCCAAACTGCGGAATCTAAGAACCTGTATTCACAGCTCAGCAACTCTATTTAGGGCTTATTTTGCTATTTGATACATCGTGTTATTTTTTGATTTTGGATGAGTATAAGGCGACAATAAGGAAATAAAACGAAACATGAATCAAAGACAGATTGATATTGAGCAGTATAAACAATTAGCCCAGCAAAAGCAGGGGGAGCACCGTAAATTTTTAGCTGGTTTAAAGAAAAAAGCGCCCAAGGACTTAGATAAGATTGTGCAGCAGATACATCAAGAGGTTTTTGAAGAAATTGACTGTACAGCCTGTGCCAATTGTTGCAAGACTTTAGGACCTCTCTTTACAGAGGCAGACATTACCCGCATTGCCAAGCATTTTCGGATGAAACTGCCTGTCTTTGAAGACCTCTATCTCAAGGTAGATGAGGACGGTGATAAGGTTTTTCAAGCTATGCCTTGTCCATTTTTAGGGGAGGACAATCTGTGCAGTATTTACGATGTTCGACCCAAGGCTTGTCGGGAATTTCCCCATACGGACCGCAAGAAAATCTACCAGATTAATCATCTAACCATCAAAAATACCCTAACCTGCCCCGCCGCCTATCTCTTTGTGGAGAAGTTGAAGGAGCGGGTGTGATAGGAAAAATTCTATTCTTCAAAGACAGATGAAACTGTTAATGAATCAAAGCTAGAGAAACTCTAAAGGAGTAGCCGTGATGGCAAAGTATATCTTATATACAGATGGTTCTTTTCACCATAAAAATCATCAAAAAACAGTTTCAGCTGTGATTCATCACATCCTATCCTCTACTTGAGTAGAAAATCCGGTTAAATTTTGATAAAATAGGCTAATATTCTTCATGAAAACAGTCTTAGTGCTGGAACTGTGATGAGAGATTGAGGAAGAAATAAATTGAAGGGAAGAATAGATGAAAACCGTTTTTAGAGGGATGAAGGTAGGTCTTTGTGTAGCGGTACTTTTAGGATTGGGAGCTTGTTCACAGGTACCAAAAACAGCAGAATCACCAGTAACCAGTGAAACAACAGTGACAAATTCGTCACAAGAAGTCCCACAGTATACAAACTTAGATAGCAAGAGTAGTGTTGATGAGGTGAAAGCGTCCTTGTCTGCACAATTGGATCAAAACAGTGTGGAAGATTTCTTTACACTCGTGAATGAGTACAATGAAATTGTCCATTCTGTTGGTTTGCAAGGAGAATTTGCCCCTTTTAGGCAAACAGAGTACGATGTGGAAAACATTAGCAGTCTATGGAATGCTAAGAAAGGTGATTTTGTGGGAACGAACTGCCGGATTAACACCTATGTTCTGTTGAAAAATAACATTAAAATTCCTCAAATCGAAAAAGATGATGCCCTACTATTTATCGATAATGATGCGATTGATAAAGGAAAACTGTTTAGTGCGGAAGATAAAGAAGCATTTCAGCGACTATTCTCAAGAGTGAAGACAGAAAAAACAACAGATCTCAATGTTCATGCGAAAAAAATGGAGAACTTCCTTTCACAATTTCAGTTTAACGAAAATGCAAGAATGCTTTCTGTCGTTTTGCATGATAACTTAGATGGCGAAACGCTATTCATTGGGCATGTCGGAGTCTTGGTCCCAAGGAATGATGGATTTCTATTCGTAGAGAAACTATCGTTTGAGGAGCCCTATCAGGCAATTAAATTTAAGACCAAGGAAGATTGCTACCAGTATCTGTTAGTGAAATACGCAGATTATACCGGAGAAGGGTTGGCAAAACCATTTATCATGGATAATAACAAATGGGTGCAGTAAGCAAAAGACCTTTATAGACCTCTATATGAAATCAGGACTCTACATTACTGAGATTGTGAAACGACTGTATAATAGTGACGGTCTTATTTCAGCCTTTCCAGATCAATCACAGCGATTAAAGCATATCCTTGAAAATCAGGTTTATGTTTTTGCGCCGACAGAGATTATTTATAATATTGCAAGTAACTTTATCTTTGGACATCATGCACAGGAGATTAGTCGGAAGAATTTTGTACGATATGACACAGTTCCAGCAGCCAAGGAAGGCAGGATTCAAGAAGTTGTAGATAAGTATTTTCGATAGTACTTTCAAGAGTGGTCAGGAAATCATCGTTTGATTTCTTGACCACTCTTTATTTTTTGAAGAATAGTTATACCTAGACTGGATAAGCCATCGATAAAATTGACAAATTTCCCCCTCTAATATGGTATAATGATACTTGAATTGAATCGTTACATTGTGCCCCCCCCTTTTTGACAGCTTGCACCCCCCTAGAAAGGAAAAACCGTAAATTGTATTACAAATTTCTACTATTCGAAATAAGTAGAAGTTAAATGATACAAATAAACGATTAAAAGTCTTTGAAATTGCTTGGTTTCAAGGTTTTTGTATGACTGGAAATCTTTAAGGGAAAGTAAAATGATATTTTTATCGTTCAAACAGAGGAGACTGGGGGCTAATCTTTGTAATCGTTAAAAAGTTTCAAATCGTTAAATGATATTAAAGAAAAATGCTGTAGAAATTGCTAGTCTTTAGTTATTGGAGATATAAGGGAGATTAGCATGTTCGCTATAGTTTTCCACTATTGTCGCATGACTTTTGTTGTGGTATACTTATTTTAAAGTAAGTATGAGGTATACTGTGAGTAACTCAAATTGATTTATATGGATATTTTCAATCAAAAAAGAAATATTATTTATAGAAGTGTCGAGAATGGTTTCCAACCGTAGGACGTAAGTAAGTAAAAATCGGAAAAATTATATTGATATTTCGTTAGGTGACAGAGATTGACTTTTTTTGTGATTTCTACATATTATAATAGTAACTTTAGTGGTTATTGCTATATAATAGGAAATGGGAGTAAAATTGAATGGTAGAAAAATTCAAAAAATTTTTTGAGAAAAATATTGGAGTACATTTTTTAACGATTTTAGGTATGAATGCTGTAATAATATTTTTGTTGTGGTTTATTCCATCTGCTTGTGTCCCTTATAAGCGATATGTCTTTCTAGGTGCTAATCTGTTGATTATTTGGGTGTTTTGGCTTGCTAGTTGGGCTAATAAGAGTAAATCCCAGTTGCCAGAAACTGATGATATTCTTTTAAAAGATTTTTATAAGCAAAAGTATAAGAAGGAGAATGTCGCGTTTTTAAAAGGTTTGGTATGTTGGAGTACAGGTGTACTATTCGTTTTGAATTTTTGTATTATTGTATTTGATTCAAATTCTAGACATTATTCTTTTAGTAATTGGTTATTGCTGCAATTGATTATGTTATTAATAATTGATATGGGAGTGGTTTTTTGGAATAGTGTCTTGAGAGGGATTTATGATATCTCATACGATACATATCCCAAAGACAAAAAATATTGGTTGAGAGTTTGGAATTATTTAAACTATAGAGATGAAGCAGAGAAGCTTAAGAAGGAAAAAAAATATTTAGGGTATATTTCTGTTGTTTTAAAGAATCGTGATAGTATTACAACTGATGATGTAGTTAGGGTAAAAAAATCACTAAAGGATATTGATATTGATGAATTATTAATCTTGTCTAAAATGAAGTTAATTCCAGCCTATTCAAGTATGATGGAGCTCTCAGTCCAAAGGATTAGGTCATTTAATCTAAAATATCTTTTTGGTGGTACAGTGCTATTATCGGTATTTAATACTGTCGGCACTAAAATTGACTTTAATAGCATATTAGAACAGTTAACTTTTCAGCAAATATCTTATTTGGTATTTATAATTATCATTTTGTTGATATTGCTATATTTTTTATATGCAAGTATAGAGAATGTCCTATCTAGTAAGAGGAAAAGAAGTCAAATTGAACCACTACTTTATGCTTTGATTGATGAAGAGATTGAACGAAGAGTGGAAAAGGTAGTTAGAAGGTAGAAATTGAATGCCTGATTAATTGTATTTTATAAATTTAAATATACTTCGTTGATTTTCAAAACTGTATTTTGTTTTGTAGTATAACCCCAAGCTCTACCAAGAACAAGGCTACACGCTCCGTAACATCCAGCCTGTAGACTTATTCCCGCAGACGCATCACGTTGACTGCGTCGCTCTGCTCGTAAAAGCCTAGAAACCTTTGAACGAAAGGGATAGTAAAAAGCCTTGATTGCAAGGCTTCAGATTGAAGAAAAAGTCCATTTTGGACAACTTTCTTCAATCTTTTTTCCTTTATTTGAGAAATAAAAAAACTTTTAAAAATACCGCTATATCAGTATTTCTAAGGTTTTCTGTTATATGCTTGTTTACCTAAAAAATAAAAATTTTTCTATCACTAATAGGGTTTGTCTACGTTTTGAAGCCTTGCTTGCAAGGCTTTTTGTCGTATAGGGGTAAGTACCAGAGTAAGATTTGAAATTGAACGAGTAGGTTTGATAGCATGATGTTGATGTGATTTATTTCCATAAACTCTAGGGGGTATGGATTTGTTTCCATATACAATGGGTTTATGGGAATAAATGTACCCCTTAATTTATGAAACTCAAGCAATGTTTAGTTTAAGGAAGTAAGAGTTTAGATTTTGATTTTCAGTGAGTATAAGATAAGAACGGTGACAACCCCCTCGTGCAGCATGGATAAGCTCAGATAGACCTTCTTGTTCATATTTTTTCACCAAACGCCAGATGGTATCATGAGAGAATCCAATTAAGTCAGAAATGGCTTTATAGGTCAACTTTTGAGAGCGTAAATAGACCGCTTGAATCCAGTTGTGATAGGGGGAGAGGTGTTGAACCTTGAGAGCTGATTTGAGTTCTGAGATGTTTTTATTCCACCATTATTTGATGATTATTCTTTTTTTGAAATAATAATACTCATCAAAAAATGAAGGAGAGATAACAATGAGATATGGCTATATCCGTGTTTCTACAAAGGAGCAAAATATTGATCGCCAATTGGCAGCAATGTTTGAGGAGGGACTTTGTCAAAAACAATTGTACATTGACAAGATGTCAGGAAAAGATTTTAATCGAACAG
>NZ_JBFRYH010000050.1:0-17495 GCF_040984445.1 Streptococcus handemini | reverse complement strand
CGGTTGGATTTTGGAAAGAAAATGAGCATGCGTCGTAAGAAATATGTCCTTAGTCTATCCTTTGACCAGTATTTAAAACGATTACTTTAAATCAAAAAAGTGTTTGAGGTAGAAAAAAGCCGAAGACCGTTTCATGCGTTTGTCGTGAAGACCGATTGAGAAGAGTTGCATGATTTCAGATTTATGGTATAATAATAAATGGAGCAACACTTGTGCGTGAAGCGGGTCAGGGGAGGAATCCAGCAGCCCTAAGCGAAGTCGGGTGTGTGCTCTTTTATTTTTTATACTAAAATAAAGGAAGAATACAAATTTTCATACTTTTAGAAAATACAGAATACATTTTATGAAAATGAATGAAAATAAAGAATTTCCTTGAAAAAATCCCGATAAAGCGTTATCATTAGGTATGTAGAAAAAATGGAGGATTTATAATGGCACATATCCAATTTGATTATTCAAAAGTTTTGGGACAATTCGTTGCTCCAACGGAATTGGACTTTTTACAAAGCCAAGTAACAGCACTTGATGCGGACTTGCGTAAGGGTACTGGGGCAGGAGCTGAGATGCTCGGATGGCTTGATTTACCAGAAAACTATGACAAAGAAGAGTTTGCTCGTATTAAAGAAGCTGCTGCAAAAATCCAATCAGATAGCGATGTTTTGGTCGTGATTGGAATTGGTGGTTCTTACCTCGGTGCAAAAGCTGCGATTGATTTCTTGAACACTTCCTTTGTAAACTTGCAAACGAAAGATGAGCGCAAAGCGCCACAAATCTTGTATGCAGGGAATTCCATCTCATCTAGCTACTTGGCTGATTTGGTGGATTATGTAGCAGATAAAGATTTCTCAGTCAACGTGATTTCAAAATCAGGAACAACCACTGAGCCAGCGATTGCCTTCCGTGTTTTCAAAGAATTGCTTGTGAAAAAATATGGTCAAGAAGAAGCAAACAAACGGATTTATGCAACTACTGACCGCGAACGTGGAGCGGTTAAGGTCGAAGCTGACGCAAATGGCTGGGAAACTTTCGTGGTTCCTGATAATGTCGGTGGACGTTTCTCAGTTCTTACAGCAGTAGGATTGCTCCCAATTGCTGCATCAGGTGCAGATATTACAGCTCTTATGGAAGGTGCAAATGCAGCTCGTAAGGACTACGCTTCTGATAAGATTGCAGAAAATGAAGCTTACCAATATGCAGTGGTTCGTAACATCCTTTACAGAAAAGGCTATGTGACTGAAATCTTGGCCAACTATGAACCTTCTCTTCAATACTTTAGCGAATGGTGGAAACAATTGGCTGGTGAATCAGAAGGGAAAGACCAAAAAGGGATTTATCCAACGTCAGCTAACTTCTCAACAGACTTGCACTCGCTTGGTCAATTTATCCAAGAAGGCTACCGCAATCTCTTTGAAACAGTAATTCGTGTTGATAAACCAAGAAAAAATATCTTGATTCCAGAAATGGCAGAAGATTTGGACGGCCTTGGTTACCTACAAGGAAAAGATGTTGACTTTGTCAACAAAAAAGCAACGGACGGTGTTCTTCTCGCCCATACAGATGGTGGTGTACCAAATATGTTTGTCACCCTTCCTCAACAAGATGCGTTTACACTTGGTTACACTATCTACTTCTTCGAATTGGCGATTGCCCTTTCAGGTTACCTCAATGGCGTAAATCCATTTGACCAACCAGGAGTAGAAGCTTACAAGAAAAACATGTTTGCCCTTCTAGGCAAGCCAGGATTTGAAGAACTCGGTGCAGAATTGAACGCTCGTCTTTAATCATTAGATAGATAAACAAAGAGGCTAGGAAAAACTAGCTTTAAAATAGAACCACATAGCGATTTCTGTCTTGAAAACAATCAAGATGTGAGAATCACTGTGTGGTTTTTGAGTGTTTGAAGTTAGATTTTAAACCAATTTTGTGAGATTCATGCTCATGAAGAGGAAGTAAACCTCCGTTTGGACGGCTTGGTTCCCTCTGACATGAGCTCTGCGTACACCAAAAACAGGTTCGACATCTGACTTACGTTTGGCATAGATACGAGAGCCTTCCTCACTATGTCATTCGTTCTTTAAAGGAATGCCAAGTAGGATTGTAATGAATCTGTTTCTGGCGACCATTTTCTGTTTTTAACTCGGGTGTGTCTTGTATGTGATCTGCCTTGTATATTTTAAAGTCACGCTTAAATCCGTACTTATCCGTTCGACGAGAGTCATTCTTAAAGGAATAGATCACTCCGTCAGGTTTTGTAAACTGGTCTGTTTCTTCAAGGGATGTCCAGTTGTTTTGGTTATTAGGACTGTTTTGATATTTCGGGCATCTTCCAACTGCGGGAAGACCCGTTTTTTGTGTTTTAGAGATAGTTTTGCCCAGCCTCTTTTTGTGTTTACAGTTGTTCAAGCAAATACAGTCCAAGTGTGAACACATTCCTGTGTTTTATTTGGTCTTTTTGTATGCGTTTGCAAGTTCTATAATGAAACTAGGAAAAATAAAAAAATAAAAGGAGAAACTAGAATGGAGATTTTGAATAACATTCTCAATTGGTTCTCGCAAAATATTTTGCAGAATCCAGCCTTCTTCGTTGGACTTTTGGTCCTTTTAGGATATGCTCTCTTGAAAAAGCCAGGGCATGAAGTATTTTCGGGCTTTGTCAAAGCTACGGTAGGATACATGATTTTGAACGTAGCAGCAGGTGGCTTGGTGACAACCTTCCGTCCGATTCTTGCAGCGCTTAACTTCAAGTTTAAGATTGGTGCGGCCGTTATCGACCCATACTTTGGATTGGCAGCAGCTAATACTAAGATTCAAGAAATGTTTCCTGACTTTGTCAAAGCAGCAACAACAGCGCTTTTGATTGGTTTTGGGGTCAATATCTTGCTCGTTGCTTTCCGTAAAGTTACCAAGGTACGGACCTTGTTTATCACTGGTCACATCATGGTGCAACAGGCAGCGACCATCTCACTTATGGTACTCTTTCTCATTCCTCAATTGAGAAATGGTTATGGGATTACAGCAATCGGAGTCATCTGTGGTCTTTACTGGGCAGTCAGCTCTAATATGACCGTTGAAGCAACGCAACGTTTGACAGGTGGTGGTGGATTTGCCATTGGTCACCAACAACAATTTGCAATCTGGTTTGTCGATAAAATTGCTGGGAAACTTGGTAATAAAGAAGAAAACTTGGACAACTTAAAATTGCCAAAATTCTTGTCGATTTTCCATGATACAGTTGTTGCCTCTGCAACTTTGATGCTCGTCTTCTTTGGTGGCATTCTCTTGGTTTTAGGTCCTGAAGTTATGGCAAATAAAGAAGTCATTACGTCAGGCACACCGTTTAATCCAGCCAAACAAGACTTCTACATGTATATTGTCCAAACAGCCTTTACTTTCTCTGTTTACCTCTTTATCTTGATGCAAGGGGTGCGGATGTTCGTAACCGAATTGACGAATGCCTTCCAAGGTATCTCAAGCAAGCTCCTCCCAGGCTCATTCCCAGCGGTGGACGTTGCAGCTTCTTACGGTTTTGGTTCTCCAAATGCGGTACTTTCAGGATTTGCTTGTGGCTTGATTGGTCAATTAATTACCATTGTTCTGTTGATTGTCTTTAAAAATCCAGTTCTTATTATCACCGGTTTCGTACCAGTATTTTTTGACAATGCTGCGATTGCGGTTTACGCAGACAAGCGCGGTGGTTGGAAAGCAGCGGTTATCCTATCCTTTATTTCAGGGGTGCTTCAAGTAGCACTCGGTGCAGCCTGTGTTGCCCTTCTTGATTTGGCGGCTTACGGTGGTTATCACGGAAATATCGACTTTGAATTCCCATGGTTAGGATTTGGCTATCTCTTCAAAGGACTTGGTATTATTGGTTATGTCTTAGTGTGCTTGTTCTTCCTAGCTATTCCACAAATCCAATTTGCAAGAGCAAAGGATAAAGAGGCGTACTATCGAGGAGAAGCCCAAGAATAAGATGAAGTTCTGTTTCAATTTGCTGACGTCGTTAGTTCGGCTTGTTGAATGGAATAGATAAACAACTATCAAAAATAAAACAATCAGGAGGAAAAGAAAATGGTTAAAGTACTAACAGCGTGTGGAAATGGTATGGGATCATCTATGGTGATTAAGATGAAGGTGGAAAATGCTCTTCGTAATCTTGGTCAAAGTGATTTTACAGTGAATTCTTGTAGCGTTGGTGAGGCAAAGGGACTTGCGGCAGGGTATGACATTGTCATCGCCTCTGTTCATCTGATTGATGAATTGCAAGGTCGTACCAATGGAAAATTGGTCGGTCTTGATAACCTGATGGACGACAATGAAATTAAGGCAAAATTGCAAGAAGTTCTGTAGTAATACTTTAGAGGAGGTTGGGAGAAAGTACCCGACCTCTTTCATAGAAAGAGAGAGTAAATATGAATTTGAAAAAAGCTTTTACAGAAAACGAGTCGATTCGTCTTGGCTTGATGGCTGATACTTGGGAAGAAGCGGTTCGCTTAGCAGTTGATCCCTTGATTGAAAGCGGAGCGGTCAAAGAAGAATATTATCATGCCATTATCGAATCCACTAACGAATATGGACCTTACTATATCTTGATGCCTGGCATGGCAATGCCACATGCCCGACCAGAAGCAGGTGTGATGCGTGATGCCTTTGCCTTGATTACCTTAACCAAACCAGTTGTCTTTCCAGATGGGAAAGAAGTTAGCGTGCTCTTGACCCTTGCTGCGACCAGTTCAGATATTCATACATCGGTTGCCATTCCACAAATCATTGCTCTTTTTGAGTTGGAAAATTCAATCGAGCGCTTGGTGAATTGCCAATCAGAAGCAGAAGTCCTTGCTATGGTGGAAGAGTCTAAGAACAGTCCATATTTGGAGGGGCTTGATTTAGAATCATGATATAAGAGCGTAAAAATCGATAGAAAATAAGGGAGACGAGCGGAGGAATCGTATTTCAAGCCAGTCTCATCTATTTTCTGAGATTTTAGCTCGCATTCAAATACAAACATGATGGCTTTCGGTAGTTTTCAGAAAACAATCAAAAGCTAGCTCACATTGTTCGTGGTGTATCACAATCAAAAAAAACATAGAAAAGAGATTCGTATGACAAAACATATTCCAAATTTACAAGTTGCCTTAGATCATTCAGATTTGCAGGGGGCGATTAAGGCAGCAGTGTCTGTTGGCCATGAGGTTGATGTGATTGAGGCTGGAACAGTTTGTTTACTACAAGTAGGTAGTGAATTGGTTGAAGTGCTTCGGAACCTATTCCCTGATAAAATCATCGTGGCTGATACCAAATGTGCGGATGCAGGTGGTATCGTTGCAAAAAACAATGCTGTACGTGGAGCAGATTGGATGACTTGCATTTGCTCAGCGACCATTCCAACCATGAAAGCAGCTTTGAAAGCCATTCAAGAAGTTCGTGGTGATAAGGGTGAAATTCAAGTAGAATTGTATGGTGATTGGACTTATGATCAGGCTCAAATGTGGCTTGATGCAGGAATTTCCCAAGCTATTTACCACCAATCTCGTGATGCCCTTCTTGCAGGAGAAACATGGGGGGAAAAAGATCTGAACAAGGTGAGAAAATTGATTGATATGGGCTTTCGAGTGTCCGTCACAGGAGGACTTGATATTGATACCTTGAAGCTCTTTGAGGGAGTGGATGTCTTTACCTTTATTGCTGGTCGAGGGATTACAGAGGCAGAGAATCCAGCCTTTGCAGCACGTGCCTTTAAAGATGAAATCCGCCGTATTTGGGGGTGAGACATGGCTAGATCAATTGGAATTTATGAAAAGGCAACGCCTAAACATTTTAGTTGGCTAGAGCGTTTAGAGTTCGCAAAAGACCTTGGCTTTGACTTTGTAGAGATGTCAATAGATGAAAGTGATGAGCGCCTCGCTCGGCTTGAGTGGACCAAGGAAGAACGATTAGAGCTTGTTCAAGCGATTTATCAAACAAGAATCCGCATTCCGACGATTTGTTTTTCAGGTCATCGCCGTTATCCGCTGGGTTCAAACGATCCTGTCCTTGAAGCCAAGTCGCTTGAAACTATGCAAAAATGTATTGAACTAGCTCAGGATCTAGGTGTGCGGGTCATTCAACTGGCAGGCTATGATGTTTACTATGAAGAAAAATCGTCAGAAACTCGCGCTCGGTTTTTGAGAAATCTACGTCAGGCTTGTAATTGGGCGGAGCAGGCACAGGTCATGCTCGCTATTGAAATCATGGACGATCCTTTTATCAATAGCATTGAAAAATACTTGGCAGTCGCCCAAGAAATCAACTCCCCCTACCTCTTTGTCTACCCAGACACGGGCAATCTATCTGCTTGGCACAATGATTTGTACAGCGAGTTTGTCATTGGTCACAAAGCTATTGCGGCGCTTCATCTGAAAGATACCTATGCTGTGACAGAAACCTCGAAGGGGCAATTCCGTGATGTGCCGTTTGGACAAGGGTGTGTTGATTGGGAAAATACTTTTGCTATTTTAAAGAAAACTAACTACCAAGGACCATTCTTGATTGAAATGTGGTCTGAAAATTGTGAAACCGTAGAGGAGACACGAGCAGCAATCAAAGAAGCCCAAGATTTCCTTTACCCATTCATTGAGAAAGCGGGGTTGAATTAAATGCCAAAATCATTAGCAGAGATGCGCCAGCGTGTCTATGAGGCCAACGTAGCTCTTCCAGAACATGGCTTGGTCAAATTTACTTGGGGCAATGTCTCTGAAGTTTGTCGTGAATTGGGACGGATTGTGATTAAGCCGTCAGGGGTAGATTATGACAAATTAAGCCCAGAAAACATGGTCGTGACCGACTTAGACGGAAATGTTGTTGAGGGGGAGTTGAATCCCTCTTCTGATCTTGCGACTCACGTAGCACTTTATAAAGCCTGGTCAGAAATCGGCGCTGTTGTCCACACTCACTCGACAGAAGCGGTTGGTTGGGCACAGGCTGGTCGTGACATTCCGTTTTATGGTACGACACATGCGGATTATTTCTACGGTTCTATTCCGTGTGCTCGTTCGCTTACGTCTGATGAGGTCAATACAGCCTATGAAAAAGAGACAGGTAGTGTCATTATCGAAACCTTTGTAGAACGGGGGCTTGACCCTGTTTCCGTTCCTGGAATTATCGTGCGTAACCACGGGCCATTTACTTGGGGGAAAGACCCAGCGCAGGCGGTATATCACTCTGTCGTGCTAGAAGAAGTGGCAAAAATGGATCGCTTCACTGAGCAAATCAATCCGCGCGTAGAGCCAGCTCCTAGGTACATCATGGACAAACATTATCTGCGCAAACACGGTCCAAATGCTTACTATGGACAAAAGGGTGATGCGCACTAGTCATTGGGTTTGGACTGGGTCGTGGCAAACGCATCTTGCCTAGTCCCAAATGACCATAGATAGAAAAGAGAGGGAGCAGGGGCAACACGAATTCGTTTCCTCTCTTTCCTTTTTGGGGGCATGGTCTTTACATTCGAAAAATGGTATACTATTTATACGCAAGAAGAAGGAGATGAGAAAATGGTCCTACTCGATAAGAGCAGTTATGAATTGCTAACCTATTTGATGCGGCTGACAAGTCCAGAGACGGTTATGAGTATTTCACGGGCAATGGGCCAGTCTAGGCGAAAAATTTATTATCATCTTGAAAAAATCAATGGCTCTCTTCCTAGTGGTACTGAGATGATTGTCAGTCTTCCAAGGGTCGGTATTTTATTGACTGATGCACAAAAAGCAGCTTGCCAGATTTTATTGGGTAGTGTGGATTCGTATAGCTATGTGATGAGCATGGAGGAGCGGATTCAGCTCATGACCATTTATATTGCCATTACTTCTGAACGTGTGACCATTGAAAAACTTATGGCGCTGACGGATGTTTCACGCAATACCGTGTTAAATGACCTGAGTGAAATTCGGGCGCAACTGACCACTGAGCAATTTAAGGTCTATCTTTATGCGACCAAGTCAGAAGGCTATTTTTTCAAATGCCACCCGCTCAATAAAATCCAGTATATTCACTCTCTTCTCTACGATGTATTTTCCAATCCCAATGAGGGTTTCCTCACGATTCTCAATGAAAAGGTGCCTTACTTTGAAGGCTGCGAACTCTTGTTTAGCCCCGATTTGGTAGCATTTCTGGCTGAACAAGTAAACCAGCTAGAGGTGGATTTGGGCAAGAAAATCAACCATTATGAGATTGAGTTCATGCTCAAAGTTCTGCCTTATTTGTTGCTCAGCTACCGCAATATGGCCTTGAAAACAGCCGAGCAAACAGAAATTCAGCGAGAGTTCACCTTAATTCGCAAGCGGATTGAATATACCGCAGCTCAGAACTTGTCCTCGTCTCTTTCTGAGCGTTTTGAAGTGGTGCTGGATGAAATCGAAATTTCTCTGATTGCCATGCTCTTGTTGTCTTACCGTAAGGATAAGGATATTCACACCAATAGCCAAGATTTTGCAGAGTTAAAGGAAACCTTGGAACGCTTTGTTGATGAATTTTTACGCTGTTCAGCCTTTGAGATTGACAATCGTGAAACCTTGATGCGTAATTTGGTCATGCATGCCAAGGCCCTTCTTTTTCGTAAGACCTATGGCATCTTATCTAAAAATCCCTTGACCAGACAGATTAAGCAGAAGTACAAAGACTTGTTTGTCACGATTAGAGTGGTGGCTTCTTATACTCTAGAAGCAGAGTGGATGATTCAGATGAATGATGATGACATCTCCTATTTCACCATTCATATCGGCGGAGCCTTAAAGCATAGACCAATCAGTGGAAAATCTTTTCGCAACATTTACTTGGTCTGCGATGAGGGGGTCGGTGTGCAAAAGCTGCTCTATAAACAGTGTCAGGCTTATCTGCCAGTAGATAGTATTAAGGCCGTTTTTACGACCGAGCAATTCCACAGTGTAGAGGATATTTTAGAGGTGGACCTGCTGATTTCTACCAGTGATAATCTGCGAGCTTCTTTTCCAATCTTACAGGTCGAGCCTGTCTTGACCTATGAGGATGTGATGAAAATCAATTATTTTTTGACCTACCACACCATGAAAGATAGTGCCAAGCAGTTTCAACCTCAATTGCAACGCCTCCTTTCACGCTACATCTCAAAAGACGAAGAGCTGAGAGAGGCAACTGCTAAGGTACAGGAATTATTCCAAAGCGATTTCTTTTTAGCAACTGTCGAAAATGGCGGGCTAAAAGACTTATATTGATATAGGACTGGGGAATGCCCCAGCTTTTTTAGATTGAGCTCCCTATTAGTCAATAGAAAAAGATTTTTCAGTGGAAAATGCACGCTTTTGAGCCTAGTTCTCAAAAATTCTGTTATGAGCGACAGCAGCACTGTCACTCAAAATACCACTACGGCGATACTATCCTTTCAATCTCACTTCATTCGCTCTAAACTGCGGAATCTTAGAACCTGTATTCATAAGCTCCCGATTAGAGTTGCTGAGCTGTGAATACAGGTTTTGAATCTGATTCCAATTTTTCCTTGCAAAATTCAACTCTTGGAGTTGAGACCACTATTTTCAAGTGTTTACCTTTTCCTTAGTTCAGAGCATGCCCCAAAATGGTTTGTGTTGATTTGTGACAGTAGGACAGTCCAAATCTGAACACACGCATGTGTTTTATTTGGTCTTTTTTTGAACAGATAAAAGCGTTATACTGGGACTATACATAAGCTATCAGGAGGAACTATTATGGCAAAAGTGAACGAAATTACAAGGGAATCATGGATTTTGAGTACATTTCCAGAATGGGGTACATGGCTCAATGAAGAAATTGAAGAAGAAGTGGTTCCAGAAGGCAATTTCTCTATGTGGTGGCTAGGAAACTGCGGAATTTGGCTGAAAACACCGGGTGGTGCAAACATTGTTATGGATCTTTGGTCAGCACGCGGAAAATCGACTAAAAAAGTAAAAGACATGGTGCGTGGACACCAAATGGCTAATATGGCGGGAGTTCGCAAACTTCAACCAAATCTTCGTGTACAACCAATGGTTATCGACCCATTTGCAATCAATGAGCTAGACTATTATCTTGTTTCTCATTTTCATAGTGATCATATTGATATCAATACAGCAGCAGCTATTGTGAATAATCCTAAATTGAATCATGTAAAATTTGTTGGACCGTATGAATGTGGTGAAATTTGGAAGAAATGGGGAGTACCAGAAGAGCGTATTATCATCGTAAAACCAGGTGATAGTTTTGAAATCAAGGACATGAAGGTCCATGCGGTAGAATCCTTTGATCGGACCTGCTTGGTGACCCTACCAGTGGAAGGAGCAGATGCTCAAGATGGTGAACTGGCTGGACTTGCGGTGACAGATGAGGAAATGGCTCGTAAGGCTGTCAACTACGTCTTTGAAACACCGGGTGGTACAGTTTACCACGGTGCAGATTCTCATTTTTCAAACTACTTTGCTAAACACGGTCGTGACTTCAAGATTGATGTTGCCTTGAACAACTACGGGGAAAACCCGCTCGGTATCCAAGATAAGATGACCTCTATTGACCTACTTCGTATGGCAGAAAATCTCCGTGCTAAGGTCATCATTCCAGTTCACTATGACATCTGGTCAAACTTCATGGCTTCAACGGATGAAATCTTAGAACTCTGGAAGATGAGAAAAGAACGACTGCAATATCAGTTCCACCCATTTATCTGGGAAGTGGGCGGTAAATATACTTATCCAATGGATCAGAATCGCATCGAATATCATCACCCACGTGGATTTGATGACTGCTTCTTAGAAGATTCGAATATTCAATTTAAGGCTTTATTATAATGTTGTAGAAAGGGGAATCTTGCGCTAGCTATTCCCATTCTAGTTTGTCCGCATACCGTTGCGTTATGCGGATATTTTTCATATAATAGAAGATAGAACAGAAAAGGAGAACCTTATGTCAAACTTATCAGTCAATGCGATTCGTTTCCTTGGGATCGATGCCATTGAAAAATCAAAATCAGGCCACCCAGGGGTCGTAATGGGGGCTGCGCCAATGGCTTATAGCCTATTTACCAATCAATTAGCAATCAATCCTCAAGTGCCAAACTGGATCAATCGTGACCGTTTTGTCTTGTCAGCAGGACACGGCTCTATGCTCCTTTATGCCCTTCTTCATTTATCTGGTTTTGAAGAAGTAAGCATGGATGAAATCAAGAATTTCCGTCAATGGGGTTCTAAAACACCAGGCCATCCAGAATATGGTCATACTGCTGGGGTGGATATTACGACGGGTCCTCTTGGACAGGGAATTGCGACTGCAACAGGTTTTGCCCAAGCAGAGCGTTTTCTAGCGGCTAAGTACAATAAAGAAGGATATAACCTTTTTGACCACTATACCTATGTTATCTGTGGAGATGGTGACTTGATGGAAGGTGTATCTGCAGAAGCTGCTTCTTATGCTGGTTTACAAAAACTAGACAAGCTCATTGTGCTCTATGATTCAAATGATATTAACTTAGACGGAGAAACGAAAGATTCCTTTACAGAAAATGTTCGTGCCCGTTATGAAGCCTATGGTTGGCATACAGATCTTGTAACAGATGGAACAGATGTTGCTGCGATCAATCAAGCAATCGAAACAGCAAAAGCAGCAGGCAAGCCAGCTCTTATTGAAGTGAAAACGATTATCGGATACGGTTCTCCAAATAAGCAGGGGACAAATGCAGTACATGGTGCCCCTCTCGGAGCAGAAGAGGCTGAAGCAACTCGTAAGGCTTTAGATTGGAACTATGCTCCATTTGAGATTCCAGTAGAAGTATATGCAGATTTCAAGGAAAAAGTTGCTGACCGTGGTCAAGCAGCCTACGCAGCATGGGAGCAGTTGGTAGCGGATTACAAGGTAGCGTATCCAGAATTAGCAGAAGAAGTAACTGCTATCATTGAAGGTCGTGATGTAGTAGAGTTGAAACCGAGCGATTTCCCAGCACATGAAGCGGGCTTCTCACAAGCCACTCGTAACTCAAGTCAGGATGCAATCAATGCAGCAGCTAACGTTCTTCCAACCTTCTTGGGTGGCTCAGCTGACTTGGCTCATTCAAATATGACCTACATCAAAGAAGATGGCTTGCAAGACGATGCTCATCGCCTCAATCGCAATATTCAATTTGGTGTACGTGAATTTGCTATGGGAACTGTGTTGAACGGAATGGCAGCACACGGAGGACTTCGTGTTTATGGCGGTACCTTCTTTGTATTCTCAGACTATTTGAAGGCAGCGATTCGTTTGTCAGCTCTTCAAGGACTTCCAGTAACCTATGTCTTTACCCATGATTCGATTGCAGTTGGAGAAGACGGTCCAACGCATGAGCCAATTGAGCACTTGGCGGGACTTCGTGCGATGCCAAACTTGAATGTCTTCCGCCCAGCCGATGCGCGTGAAACACAGGCGGCTTGGTATTTGTCATTGACAAGTACATCGACACCTTCAGCTCTCGTTCTTACTCGTCAAAATTTGACAGTAGAAGAAGGAACGGACTTTGACAAGGTGGCAAAAGGTGCTTATGTGGTTTACGAAGAAGCAGGATTTGACACCATTCTTCTTGCCTCTGGTTCAGAAGTCAACTTGGCAGTGAGTGCTGCGAAAGCCTTGGCAACTGAAGGAATCAAGGTTCGTGTCGTCAGCGTACCTTCGACAGAACTCTTTGATGCGCAAGATGCAGTCTATAAGGAAGAAATTTTACCAAATGCCATTCGTCGCCGTGTAGCCATTGAAATGGGTGCTACTCAAAGCTGGTACAAATATGTCGGTTTAGATGGTGCGGTACTTGGCATTGATACCTTTGGAGCTTCTGCACCAGCAGCTAAGGTCATCGAAGAATATGGTTTTACTGTGGAAAATGTGATCAAAACAGTTAAAGGATTGTAAAATTTATCATTAGCAGATGCACGATAAGACAGCCGAGAGGCTGTCTTTTTTGGTCAAGACTTCACCTAATTTTCAAAGAATTACAGTGATGACCTCTGGCATTCTTTCTTGCAAGTTAAGCTCAAAAGCCCTATAATAGAAGCAGGATAGGGGAGAAAGAGGACGAGATAATGTTGGAATCATGGCTATGATTGGCAGAAAGTGTTATTCTAAATGGGATTGACTATATTGGT
This sequence comes from Streptococcus handemini, assembly GCF_040984445.1. Classification (NCBI taxonomy): domain Bacteria; kingdom Bacillati; phylum Bacillota; class Bacilli; order Lactobacillales; family Streptococcaceae; genus Streptococcus; species Streptococcus handemini. The sequence continues at coordinate 4,371 of NZ_JBFRYH010000050.1, read as the reverse complement.
AAGAAGTACCAAATGTTATTGAGCTTGATGTAGCAGATGCTCAGAAACAGTGGACCGATATGGAGTTTCGTGTGAGTATAGTCTTGGTTCAGCCAGAGTGCAAATATGCCAAGAAACGCTATAATGAAGTCGTTCATTACAGTTCTGGATGGGTTGAGAAAAAAGGTCTGGTTAAGCTCTATTATGTGGATAAGGAAGTAGTGGAAGCAAGCAAAAAAATTGGCTTCTTCTAGAGGTGACAGTCGTCACTTTCAAACTTTGGAATACTACGAAGGATTATTAGAAAGAAGCAAAAAAGAGGTACCAATGATAAAAAAGAAACGACCGATTAAAGGAAAGGTCTTGGGAGAGGTGGCGAAGATTTTGGATATTATTCCAGATACGACTCGAGTTATTGGCGAAGCTGTCCATGCTGTCGTTCCGCTAGTAGACAAGGTTTTAGAACAAAATTATGAGAAGAAAAATCGCTTGCTTCGCCTGCCCAATCTGGTAGATATGAATGTACAGGAAGCCCAAGAGCATTTGGAGAGTCTAGGCTTTACAGTCAGCAAGATTCTTGCCAAACCCCAGCAATGCTATGCCAAAAAGCGTGTTGATGAAGTAGTCGCCATGGTTCCAAAGTCAGGGAATTTTGAGCCAGGAACCTTAGTAAAACTGTATTATGTGACTTCAGAGATCATTGAAGCCAGTGACTTGAGCATTCCTTTGCCAAATTTAATTGGCTTGTCCCTAGACGAAGCTCAAGAACATGTAATAAAGATTGGTTTAAAGCCCATTAGCATTCCTCTAAAAGCTCAGGCAAAATATGCCCACCAGCAAGCAAATCTAATCCTAGATATGCAACCTAAACCCAATATGCTTGTCACTAGTGTGGCAAAGGGAAGTTTTATCAAACTGTATTACCTAACAGAAGAAGGTTTACAAACTAGCCAGCTCCTAGCTCAGACTGCTAACAGCAAGACACTGAGTCTTCCAAAATTCGTCCAACAGGTACCAAAACTACTTCCGAAAAGAAAGAAAAAATAATTATTTCCAAATATTCTGAAAATTTGATATAATAGGAAACGAATTATTTATTTGAGAATGGAGATTCTATGACAGCAACAAAAATGAACGCCCAAGAAATTATTCAATTTATTGCCCAAGCGGAGAAAAAGACGACTGTTAAAGTAACGTTTGAAGGGGAATTGGCAGCAGCAGTTCCTGAAACAGTTGTGAAACTTGGCAATGTTTTATTCGGTGATTGGAAAGATATCACACCGCTTCTTGCTCATTTGACGGAAAACAAAGATTATGTCGTGGAGCAAGATGCGCGCAATTCAGCTGTTCCTTTGCTTGATAAACGTGCCATTAACGCCCGAATTGAACCAGGAGCTATTATCCGTGATCAGGTTTCAATTGGTGATAATGCCGTTATTATGATGGGAGCTGTTATCAATATTGGTGCTGAAATTGGTGAGGGAACCATGATTGATATGGGAGCCATTCTTGGTGGACGTGCCACGGTTGGGAAAAACAGTCACATCGGAGCGGGAGCTGTTTTAGCCGGTGTTATTGAGCCCGCTAGTGCAGATCCTGTTCGCGTGGGGGACAATGTCTTAGTCGGTGCGAACGCTGTGGTAATTGAAGGAGTGCAGATTGGTAGTGGTTCTGTTGTGGCAGCAGGAGCCATTGTTACGCAAGACGTTCCTGAAAATGTCGTTGTGGCAGGAGTTCCTGCACGCATTATCAAAGAAATTGACGAAAAGACCCAACAAAAAACAGCCTTAGAAGATGCCCTTCGAACACTTTAGGAGATAGTCATGCTTGATTTGATTGCGATTCGGCGCGCTTTACACCAAATTCCTGAAATTGGAATGGAAGAGTTTAAGACCCATGCCTTTCTCATGGAGACCCTTTCTACTCTCTTGAAGGATTGTTCCTTTGCCCAAATTCGAACCTGGGAAACGGGGGTTCTGGTCTATTTGACAGGGACAGTTGGCGAAAAAACGATTGGCTGGCGGACAGATATTGATGGTCTGCCGATTGTTGAGGAAACAGGACTTGATTTTGCTTCGACCCATGAAGGTCGCATGCATGCATGTGGACACGATGTTCATATGACCATTGCTCTTGGGGTGCTCGAGCAGATGATGGCACAACAGCCTCGTCAGAATATGCTCTTTTTGTTCCAACCTGCGGAGGAAAATCTTGCAGGGGGAATGCTGATGTATGAAGCTGGTGCCTTTGGTGAGTGGTTGCCAGATGAATTTTATGGTTTGCATGTACGGCCGGATTTAAAAGTAGGACAAATTGCGACCAATCGTGCGACTCTCTTTGCGGGTACTTGTGAGGTGAAGATTCGCTTTATTGGACGTGGAGGCCATGCGGCTTTTCCTCATACGGCAAATGATGCTTTGGTTGCTGCGAGTTATTTCATCACGCAGGTCCAGTCGGTAGTTAGTCGCAATGTCGATCCAATTGAGGGTGCTGTTGTCACTTTTGGCTCCATGCATGCAGGTACAACCAATAATGTCATTGCAGAAACAGCCTTTTTGCATGGAACAATTCGTTCTTTGACCCAAGAAATGAGCCTTTTGGTTCAAAAACGGGTGCGAGAGGTGGCACAGGGGATTGCTACTTCATTCGGTCTTGAAGTCGAGATTGAACTGAATCAAGGTGGCTACTTGCCTGTGGAAAACAATCCTCAATTGGCTGGCGAGTTGATGAGCTATTTTGAAGCGATTCCTGAAGTTGACGTGATTGATTGCCCCCCTGCCATGACAGGAGAGGATTTTGGTTATCTACTCAGCAAGGTGCCTGGTGTGATGTTCTGGCTAGGAGTAGATACGCCGTACCCTCTGCACAATCCACGTCTAAGTCCCAAGGAAGAAGCCATTCCTTTTGCTGTTGAACATTTAGCGGCGTTTTTGAGATATAAGGTAGAAGAGTAAAACATCAAGAGGGCCAATCCGTCGGTTTACTGCCTATTGGATTGGTTTTTATCGTTGAAAAAGGAGTATACAGATGGAAAAAGCAGGCATCCGTAAGGAAATCATTGCTCGATTAAAAAATTTGTCCAAAGAGGAAATCAAAAGGTGGAGCGAATGGTCCTGCCAAGAAATCTGTAGCCTATCAGCCTATCAAGAAGCAGATACAATCGCAACTTTTTTATCCATGCCACATGAAATGGATACCTCATTTTTGATTCACCAGGCACAGCTGGACGGAAAGAAGATTGTGGTTCCAAAAACCTATGGCAAGGGGAAAATGGTCTTTGTTCCCTATGATGAGAATGACTTGGTTCTCAGTGCTTTTGGTGTTTGGGAACCGCGTTCAGAGGTGGTTTTTGATCCGTCAGAAATTGATATCATCCATGTTCCAGGACTTGCTTGGAATCAGGCTGGCTATCGGATTGGATACGGTGGTGGATTTTATGATCGCTATTTGGCACAATTCCAAGGAACGACAGTGAGTACCATATATGATTTTCAGCGATATGAGTTTAGAGAAGAAGAGTTTGACCAAGCAGTAAGAAAGGTTCTATGTTATGAAACAAATGATTGATAGACGCTATCCTGTGACCAATGGCCTGTTGTTGCTAACGACCGTGGTGTTTCTAGCCATGCAGGTGCTGCGGTTTGGTCAGGCAACGACAGCGCAGACCATTTATGATTTTGGTGGTATGTATGGGTTGATTGTGAAAGTGGATCCGACCCAGTTGTGGCGCTTGATTTCACCTATTTTTGTTCATATTGGCTGGGAACATTTTCTTTTCAATAGTATGACCCTTTACGTTTTTGGCTATCAAATGGAAGCGATTTTCGGCTCTAAGCGCTTTTGTCTACTTTATTTTCTAGCAGGAGTGATGGGGAATTTATTTATTTTATTCTTGATGCCAACTGCAATAGCAGCAGGAGCCTCTACTTCCTTATTTGGCCTGTTTGGAGCTATGGTTGTCTTGCGTTTCCACAGTCGTAATCCTTATTTGCAGCTCTTAGGCCAACGCTACATTGCTCTTTTGCTCCTCAATCTCGTATTAGGGTTGTTCAATCCGGAAATCAGCCTAGCTGGTCATGTCGGTGGTGCTGTGGGTGGAGCTATTGCTGCTGTTTTCTTACCAACGATCAGTGAACCCTATCTGTTTACACATCGACAAAGAAGAATGGCTTTGGGAGTTTATCTCCTCTTAGTAATTGGCTTAGTTGCCCTCAGCTTTAGCCTATAAAATAAGTATAGAAAAAACACGAATGACTTTTAGCAAGTGATATACTCCCCATATAGTAGACAGTGAAAAAACCAAAATTCACTAGACACTATAAGGGGAGTTTTCACATGTCCAAAAGAAGTCCAAAATCAGTAGAAGAAAAGTTAGAAATTGTTTGCTTATTA
>NZ_JBFRYH010000049.1:0-17672 GCF_040984445.1 Streptococcus handemini | reverse complement strand
TAGTAGCTATCTACCAAGTCCTTCTCAAGAAAGAAAACTACAACCCAATCTTGCAAGGCTTAACCGAAATCAGAAACCCTGACAAGACAATGTCTGTTCAAGATGCTATTCGATACGCACAACAACATGGTTTCAACGTTGCTTCATTTTAAAAATCAGGGTTCAAGACCTCTTTTCAGTGTGTCCAAAATTGGGGAAACAATAAATCAATTAATTTTGATTTTTTTTCAAACTTTTTCCAAACGTAATTGATCGGCTAATTGAGTCAGAGCTGGAAAATCAGGCTCGTTGGTTTCGAAGGTAATGTGCAGTCCGTCTTGCTTATCAAAACGTGGTAAGAGGTGGATATGGGTATGAAAGACCGTTTGGCCGGCAGTTGCTTCCATATTACTGATCAGATTGATGCCAGTTGCTCCGAGAGTATCTTTAAGGTGCTTGGCAATAGCTGGAATTTTAGCAAATATAGCCGCACTTGCTGTTTCGTCCATCTCAAGTAGGTTGCGGAAATGTTGTTTTGGGACAACCAAGGTATGCCCCTTGGTCACTTGGGTAATGTCTAAAAAAGCAAGAATGTCTTCATCCTCATAAATAGTCGATGAGGGAATATCATGAGCAATGATGCTACAAAAAATACAATCTGACATAAAGTAAACCTCTTTTTCAAAATTCTGTTATAATAAGTATATCAAATTATAGGAAAAAATGTATGTTAGAAGTAAAAAATGTAACAGGTGGCTATGTCAATATTCCTGTTTTGAAAGATATTTCTTTTCAGGTAGCAGATGGAGAATTGGTCGGTTTGATTGGTCTAAATGGTGCAGGAAAATCGACGACGATCAAAGAGATTATCGGTCTCTTGTCACCGTATCAGGGCCAGATTTTGATTGATGGAGAAAGCCTTCATTCGAATCCACAAGCCTATCGGAAGAAAATTGGTTTTATTCCAGAAACGCCGAGCCTCTATGAAGAGTTGACCTTAAAAGAGCATTTAGAAGTGGTAGCAATGGCCTATGATTTGGATGTCGAACAGGCCTTTGCTCGTGCGCAAGATTTGCTCAAAATCTTTCGCTTAGATGAAAAATTAGATTGGTTTCCGGTAAATTTTTCTAAGGGAATGAAGCAAAAGGTCATGATTATCTGTGCCTTTATAGTCAATCCTAGTTTGTTGATTGTGGATGAGCCATTTTTGGGCTTGGATCCGGTAGCGATTGATGATTTGATTCGCTTGTTGGAAAAAGAAAAGGCCAAGGGGACGTCTATTTTGATGTCAACCCATGTTCTGGATTCGGCGGAAAAAATGTGTGATCGTTTTGTTATCTTACATCAAGGAGAGGTGCGTGCGCAGGGAGATTTAGCGACTTTGCAAATGGAATTTCAGCGACCTCAAGCAAGCCTCAATGAGCTTTATCTAGCCTTGACTAAAGAAGGAGAGCAGATATGAAAGAACTCTTTCAGGAACGGAGGTTAGAGTTTAATCAGCGCTGTCTTAAGTATCTCCGCTATGTCTTCAATGATCATTTTGTTCTCGTGTTGATGGTTTTGCTTGGTTTTCTGGCCTTGCAATATCGAGAGCTGATGGAGCATTTTCCGGCTAATCCGTGGCTTGTCTACTTATTGCTCCTACTGGTGACAGCCCTGCTCTTTTTTACAGGACGAATTGCAACCTATTTAGAATCGGCAGATCGCGTTTTTCTTTTACCGAAGGAAAGCGAGGTTCTTCGGCATATTCAAACGGTAAGGCTACAGGCCATTATTCTATGGGGATTTGTTCAACTAATGGGTCAAGGTTTGCTATTGCCATTGTATTTGAAACTCGGGTGGTCAATAGGGGGAGTTGTCATCTATCTATTGTGCTTATCTGCTGGGAAATATGGCTGGTTGATTTATCACACGCGCTTTGTTTCGCAGCAAGGAAATTTAGACTGGAACCGGGCAATTCAGTACGAAATTAAGCGTAAGCAGGGGATTTTACAGTTCTATTCTCTCTTTACCCATGTTAAGGGAATCAGTACAGATGTTAAACGGCGAAAGTATTTGGACGTGGTTGTGCAGTTCATGAAGCAAGGGCAAGACAGGATATGGGATTTTCTCTTTGCTCGAGGCTTTTTACGGTCAGGTGATTTTTTCTGGCTCAGTTTACGGTTGTTAGCCTTAAGTCTAGCCAGTCTTTGCTTAATTCAAGAGTCATGGTTGGCCGTTAGTTTTACAGTACTGTTTGACTATTTATTGCTATTTCAACTGCTACCGCTTTATCATATCTATGATTACCAGTATCTTTCTAGGCTCTATCCTTTGTCTCAACAGGAAAAATGGATTAGTTTTCAGCGAGTCATTCAACGTATTTTGTATATGATTTTTGCGCTACAAGTTGTGGTAGGGGCTATTGTTTTATCGAATAAACTCTATCTTTCTTTGATAGTAGTAGCTGGAGTCTTTTTGGCTCATCTCTATTTAGGAATGAAATCAAAGAAATTGATTGACTAATAGATTGAAAACTAGTAAAATAGTAAAGAATTTTTTAAAGGAGAATGGGCATGCAATTTGATACAAGCGGACTTCGTCTACAGTCGATCGCAGGAAATAGTGGTAAAGCATTTAAGGGTATGCGAGCTGACGGGACACCTGTTTTTGTCAAGTACGAAATGCCGCCGATTGTTTCAGTTTTAGCACACGAACATATTACACCTCCAGTCCTTTCTGCAAATCGTGAAGTAGGTGTGGGACAACGTGTCGAGCAAGAGTGGCTAAATGGGCATCCCCTTACTCGTTTTGATATGGGAGGCAAGCAAGTTCAGCAAATATTAGTTCGGATGCATTATTCGAAAATGTTGCTCAATCAAGCTTTACAGCTAAATTATACTTATCAAGAACCGCAAGATTTAGTTCGTAAGTGGCAGCAAGAAGCACCAGCTCGCCTCGCGAAAAATAGCTACCTTCAATCTGTTTGCAGTGATTTATTGCGTCATCTTCCACGTTTTCGGAAGGACACAGCTACCTTTGTTCATGGTGATTTGCACCACACTAACTGGGTGGAAACGACAAGTGGCTTGATTTATCTGACAGACTGGGAAACAGCCTGTGTGACAGATCGAATGCTGGATGTGGCTTACTTATTGACCCACTATATCCCAAGACAATCATGGGAAGAATGGCTCAGAGGCTATGGATACAAGTATAACCAAACGGTTTTAAATAAGATTTACTGGTATGGCCAGTTAGGTTATTTGAATCAAATTGCCAAACATGTCGAAAGTTATGATATGGAGGCAGCAAATAAAGAAATTTATGCTTTACGGTATTTTCGTAAGAGCTATTATAAGGAAGTATGAGAGTAAGAAATCGGAAAGGGGCTAGTGACATGCTAGCGGCATATCCTCAATATGTCATCTTGACACCTGAGGATTGTAAAGGAAAATGGGCGAGCATTTTTGGGAATGATAACCCTATTCATATCGAAGTTGGTTCAGGGAAAGGACGCTTCATCACAGGAATGGCGGCTCAAAATCCGGACATTAACTATATCGGGATTGATATTCAGATGACTGTTCTAAGCTACGCCTTGGATCGTGTGGTGGAAGCAGGGTTACCTAATGTCAAATTATTGCAGGTGGATGGATCGAGTTTGACCAATTATTTTGCGCCAGCAGAGATTGATCGTCTGTACCTTAATTTCTCTGATCCTTGGCCGAAAAAGCGCCATGAAAAACGCCGTCTGACCTATAAGAGTTTTTTAGATACCTATAAGGAAATTCTCCCAGAAAAGGGCGAGATTCACTTTAAGACAGATAACCGTGGGCTGTTTGAATACAGCCTTGTGAGTTTTTCGCAGTACGGCATGATTCTGAATGGTGTTTGGTTAGATTTACATGCGAGCGATATGGAAGGCAATATCATGACAGAGTATGAAGAAAAATTCTCTAAAAAAGGCCAAGTCATTTACCGTGTAGAAGCAGTATTTTAAAACGCATTCGTAAAAAGCGAATGCGTCAGATTGAAGACAAAGTCCATAGAATTCATTTTCTAAGGGCTTTTCTTTATAAATAGGAGTATAATGAAAGTATCTCATATGAGGAGGAGAAGAGCTATGCTTCATAAAGAACAACCAGAATACAACCGTAAGCAGTATGGCTTCTATACGCTTGACCAGCTCGTCCCAGAAGATCATTTCCTACGCCAAGTGGATGAGTTGATTGACTTTGATTTCATTTATGACTTGGTTGAAGATATCTACTCTTCTGATAATGGACGTCCAAGTTTAGACCCGATTATGCTCATCAAGATTCCTCTTATCCAATGTTTCTATGGAATTCGCTCCATGCGTCAAACGATGAAAGAGATTGAGGTGAATACCGCTTATCGTTGGTTTCTTGGGTTGACTTTGGAGGATAAGGTGCCGCATTTCACAACCTATGGCAAGAATTACAGTCGGCGTTTCCAAGATAAACAGGTCATTTCTATGATTTTTAATCGGGTGTTGAGCCAAGCTCTAATGTCTGGTTTAGTTGACCCAAGTGAGATTTTCGTGGATGGCACTCATATTAAAGCAGCTGCGAACAATCACAAGTACCGTAAGGAAATGGTGGCACAACAGGCCAAGTTTATGAGTGACCAACTTGAACTTGAGATTGACTTGGATAGAAAAAAACACGCAAAAAAGTCGTTAAAGCCCGCCACAAAAAGCGAGGGTAAGGAAAAGAAAGTGTCAACGACTGACCCAGAGAGTGGCTGGTTTCATAAGGGCGAACATAAGGAAGTGTTTGCCTATTCTGCTCAGGTGGCTTGTGACAAGCATGGTTGGGCTTTAGCTTATAGTATTGAGGCTGGCAATGTTCATGACAGCCAGGCCTTTCCTGTGCTCTTTGCCAAACTTGAACCGTTTACCCCACAATTTCTCATCGCTGACTCAGGTTATAAAACACCCAGTATAGCTAAATTTCTTTTAGACAAGAATATCACGCCTGTTTTTCCTTATACCAGACCAAGAGGGATCCAGGGAAAACTTCGTCCAAAAGATTTTGTTTACGATGAACACTTTGACTGTTACCTTTGTCTTGAAAATCAGGTCTTGGCCTACCGTACTACCACACGAGAAGGGTACCGGGAGTACAAGAGTGATCCTAAGATTTGCGCAGCTTGTCCACTATTATCAGTCTGCACCGAAAGTAGAAACCATCAAAAGGTTATCACACGGCACATTTGGAAAGATTATCTAGAAATTTGCGAAGAGATCAGACATCAAAGAGGGATGAAGGAACTTTATCAGAAACGCAAAGAAACGATAGAGCGACTCTTTGGGACGGCTAAGGAGTATCACAATTTACGTTATACAAGAGAAAAAGGGAAGTCCAAAATGGAGGATAAAGTTGGGCTGACTTTGGCATGCTTAAATCTCAAAAAACTGATCAAAATGATGGCGGGAAGGCCTTTTTATTTTGCCCTAAACCACTCTTCTAGACTATTTTTTTCAAAAATAACACAGAAAACAAAAAGACAAACCAGGCTCTCGACTAGTTTGTCTTCAGTCTAACGCATTCGTAAAAAGCGAATGCGTTTTTTGCTTATAATATAGATGTATAGAGCGAATGAAACGGAAAGATGCTGGACAAGAAGGACCAAACCCGCTATATTTTATTGTTTAATCAGTTTGATATCGGAGCTTGGAAATCAAAAAGCGAGGATTAGAAAATCGATTTCTAAGTTATCATGATGTTCCTATCTTTTTGTCAAAAAGGAATCGCTATCCCTCCATATATTCCTTTAATTGCTCTCCTTGTAGGCCGGCGTTTAGTGCAATGAGGAGCTTCAGTCTAGCTTTGGGAGCGTTGAGTTCTTTGACAAAGAAGACACCTTTTTGATGGAGGTCCACCCCGCCTCCGCCATAGGCATAGACTGGTTCTGCAATTCCATTAAAACATCGTGAAACAAGGGCAATCGGAATTCCTGCTTCGAGGAAATCAGTTAGTTTGTCTGCTACTTCTTTGGGAAGATTCCCTGCACCAAATGCCTCAATGATTAAGCCGTCCAGGTTTTGATAATCCAGCATATTGAGCAATTCGGTTTTCATCCCAGCATAGGTTGGAATGATGGGAACAAAGCCTGAAATCTGCTCTAGGTCAAAACGTACGCGTGGCTCCGCATTTTTAAAGTAGAGAATCTCATGTTTCATAACAAGTCCTAGGGGTCCATGGGTTGGTGTTTGGAAGGTACCAACGTTGGTCGTGTGGGTCTTTGTGACATATTTTGCAGCATGAATTTCATCATTCATGACAACGAGAACCCCTTTATCTTTTGCTTTGTCATGGCTGGCTACTCGAAGGGCATTGAGGTAGTTATAGACGCCATCGCTTCCTAGTTCATTTGACGAGCGCATGGCCCCTGTTAAGACGACGGGAATAGCTGGTAGTTCCATCGTATCTAGAAAATAAGCTGTTTCTTCTAGCGTATCTGTTCCATGAGTGATGACCACTCCGTCATACTGAGCAGCATGCTCTTTGATTGTTTTATAAAGGATGAGCATGTGTTCAGGTGTCATATATGGGCTAGGAAGATTAAAGATGTCTAGTGTTGTGACATGGATACCATTGAGAGGGACAGAAACATGATTCATCGGATTTTCATGATTGGTTGTCACCTTACCTTCCATATCTGCCTGCATAGAGATAGTGCCGCCTGTGTGTAAGACAAGAATATTTTTCATAAACTTTCAGATTCTTTCCAATTGTGGTATACTTATTGTAACATAAAAAACAGGAAAGTAGGTGAGATGTTGGAGATTAAGGCAGTATTTTTTGATATAGATGGCACCTTATTGACAGATAATCGTACGGTTAGTCCTTCAACTATCTCAGCTATCAATCAGCTGCGCAGACAAGGGATCTTAGTTGGACTAGCAACTGGTAGAGGACCCCGTTTTGTCCTCCAATATATGGCTTCTTTGAGTTTAGATTTTGCAATCACCTACAATGGGCAGTACATTTTGTCGCGCGAAAAAGTGTTATTTATGCAGGAACTTCCTAAAGAAGATATGCCAGGCTTGATTGAATATGCTAGGCAGCATAAAAAGGATCTTTCTTTTGGAACAGCGTTTGGTGTTGCAGGCAGTCGGATTATGAGTTTTGGAGGAGGGAATCTAGCTTATCGACTAACACGGATGATTCCTGCTTCCTGGGCTGGATTTGTTAATTTTATTTTTAACCGCTTCATCCGCAAAGTCAGTCCCCAAAATGAAGAGCAACTACGGATTATTTCAGAACGTTCCATTTATCAAATGATGCTGCTGGCAACAGAAAGGGAGACAAGACGGTTAGCTTCGCAGTTTCCAAGGTTAGATTTTACCCGCTCAAGTCCTTATGCGGTGGATATTATTTCGAAGGGAAATTCCAAATTAGTCGGAATTGAACGTATTGGAGCTCAGTACCAATTCAGTCTTGATGAAGTCGTTGTTTTTGGTGATTCAAACAATGACTTGGAAATGCTGGCTGGAATTCCTCACTCTGTTGCCATGAAAAATGGGACAAAAAAAGCTCGTCATACGGCCTTTTATGTTACAGATAGTAATAATCACGATGGTATTTTTAAGGCCTTAGTGCATTTTGGTCTCATAGAAGGAGCTTTACATGTTTCAGAGTAAGGATAGCCAGTTTAATGCAGTCAAAGACTTTCATTCGAAAATGGATGAAAGAACGCAAGAGTTCCCACTTGCTTATGAATATCAATCGGCACTACATCGTGCAGATTTCAAAGTAGAAGAAATTGTTGAATTTTTGTATGCTACTGCAAGGCATGATGAAGAATTTGATGGGATGATTCAGGAACTCCACCAAGCCTTGGATAAGGCAGCGGAAAAGTCAAAACAGAATGAAAGAGTAGTCGAACCCTTGCTAGGACAAGTGGATGCGCTGCTTGACTTGTTGTATTTTACCTATGGTTCCTTTGTGTTAATGGGAGTTGATCCAGAGCCGATTTTTAACATTGTACATCAGGCAAACATGGGAAAGATTTTTCCAGATGGCAAGGCACATTTTGATCCGATTACTCATAAAATCTTAAAACCAGAGAATTGGGCAGAAAAGTATGCGCCAGAACCTGCCATTCAAAAAGAATTAGAACAGCAGATGAAAGCCTATCAGAAACATCAAGAGCAGTGAAAAGAGCAAATAACTGCTCTTTTTTGTGTCAAAAAAAGATTAGAATCTTACAGTATTGTAAGAAAAAGGGGAAGTTCTTTCTGTTATAATATAAAAAGTAAAATGATAAAATTTTCAAGAATAGAAAGGAAATAACTTGAAAACAAATCCACAATTAACAGGGTATCAGCTAAAATTACTCATGGCTGGAATTATGGTGTTAGACCATATTCATCAGATGTTTTACTATGTAGGAGCGCCGATATGGCTAACGATGGTGGGGCGCCTCGTCATGCCAATCTTCCTTTTTATGTGTGCAGAAGGCTACGCTCATACACGTAATCGCAAGCAATATGCCAAACGTCTTTATATTTCATTTCTCCTAATGAACGCAGCTAGTTTTGTTATCATGCGCATATTACCGCTTGATGAAGTTATTTTGATGAATAACGTCTTTGGGACGATGTTTTTATCTGTTGTGGCTATGTACGGAGTAGATTTATTGCGTGAAAAGAAAGCGGCGTCCGTATTGAAAGGGCTGGGCATTTTATTACTACCAATACTTTCTTATGGAATCCCATTAATTTCAATCATGCTTGGTTTCGTCCCAGGAGTTTTCACTAGTTTCATTTTGCCGTCGTATTTTACGGTAGAAGGTGGAGTACTTTGTGTAGCTCTAGCTCTTGCCTTTTATCTCTTGAGAGGAAAATCATGGGCGCAATATCTTGCTTTGGCACTGGTAGCTCTTGTATCAACGAGTTTCAAATTTACGAATCTCTTTAATAGCAATATCCAATGGATGATGGGATTTGCAATTCTCCCTTTAATGTTCTATAACGGACAACGTGGTAAAGGAAGTAAGTATTTCTTTTACTGGTTTTATCCAGCGCATATTTACCTCCTTTATGTGCTTTCTTATCTTTATCATACTTACTTGATGTAAATGAAATCCTCGCTAACGGCATGCTAGCGAGGATTTGTCTGTTGTGACTTAAAGCCATAAAAATATCCGCTACCAGAAGGTAACGGATGTGAAAAAAGGATAGTCTTACATCGTTTTGTCCTTGTCACGAACGACCAGGAGGTCAATTTTAGTATGACGTAGGATATATTCTGATGAAGAGCCGATAAGGAGCCGTTCAAAGGTATTAAGCCCTGTTGCCCCTAAGAGCATTAAGTCAGCACCCGTTTCCTTTGGAATATCATGGGCAAGTAGTGTCTTAGGATTCCCAAATTCAATCACTATTTGAACTTCTGAAAGTCCAGCCTGTAGCGCCTGTTCTTGGTAGTCCTTGACTAGGTTCTGGGCTTCCTGCTCTAGTGTTTCATAGATAGCAGCATCGAAAGCTGCAATATTGTGAAGTGCGCGAGTGTCAATGACATGGGCAATAATCAGTCGTGCCTGGTTGCGTTTTGCAACGTGAATCGCCTTGTATAGGGCTAATTCCGCCTCTTTTGAACCGTCGACAGCGGCTAGAATAGCTTGGTAAGATTGTGTCATAGGTCTTCCCCCCCTTTTTTTTTTACATATATATTATAATATATTTTTTGGAAAAAGGCAAGTAATTCTTGTTATTTTAAGATATTTAAGCTAAAATAATACCATTAGAAAGTCGAGGTAATCTTGATGAGACAGTTTAATAAATCAATGAAATTAGATGATGTCGCTTATGATATTCGTGGTCCGGTATTAGAAGAAGCGATGCGCATGCGGGCAAATGGGGAGCAGATTCTGCGCTTAAATACGGGAAATCCTGCTGAATTTGGTTTTATGGCACCAGATGAGGTAATTCACGATTTGATTCACAATGCGCGTAAGTCAGAAGGCTATTCCAATAGTAAAGGGATTTTTTCTGCTCGCAAGGCGATTATGCAGTATTGCCAATTAAAGAATTTTCCAAATGTAGACATTGAAGATATTTATTTAGGAAATGGGGTAAGTGAGTTAATCGTCATGTCCATGCAAGGACTTTTGGATAATGGGGATGAGGTCTTGGTACCGATGCCAGATTATCCACTTTGGACAGCAGCAGTTAGCTTGGCAGGTGGGAATGCGGTCCACTATGTCTGTGATGAGGCTGCTGATTGGTTTCCTGATTTGGAGGATATGGAAGCTAAGATTACCTCACGAACCAAGGCGCTTGTCTTAATCAATCCTAACAATCCAACAGGTGCCCTTTATCCCAAAGAGGTGTTGGAGAGAATCGTTGAGATTGCGCGCCGACATGAGTTGATTATTTTTTCTGATGAGATTTATGATCGTATGGTTTTTGATGGGGCTGTTCATATTCCAATTGCAACTCTGGCACCGGATTTATTTGTCGTGACGATGAACGGCTTGTCCAAATCTCACCGTATCTGTGGTTTTCGAGTCGGTTGGATGGTTCTATCAGGACCAAAACGGCATGTAAAAGGCTATATAGAAGGTCTTAATATGCTGTCCAATATGCGACTTTGTTCCAATGTTTTAGCCCAACAGGTTGTGCAAACGTCACTTGGTGGTTACCAGTCAGTTGATAAGCTGTTGATGCCAGGGGGTCGTCTGTATGAACAGCGTGAGTTTATTACGAAAGCCATCAATGACATTCCTGGGCTATCAGCAGTGAAACCGAAGGCTGGTCTATACATCTTCCCTAAGATTGACCGTGAAATGTATCGGATTGAAGACGATGAGCAGTTTGTCCTAGATTTCTTGAAGCAGGAAAAGGTCCTTCTCGTTCATGGTCGAGGTTTTAACTGGAAGGAACCAGACCATTTCCGCATTGTTTATCTCCCACGAGTGGATGAATTGGCAGAAATTCAAGAGAAAATGACGCGTTTCTTGCGACAATACCGTCGGTAGAAAGAATGTTGTTTTGTGTGAGCAGTATAGCGTGAAGCTTCGGTAGGAAATGGGGAATGCTCAGATAATTGCCTTCTCAAAACGTTACACATTAGTCATTGAAAGAGATTATATAAATTAGGAGGTTGGAATTGTTTTCCAGCCTCATTTTTATCGTTGGATTGCATATGGATATTAAATTGTAGCAGATTTTAGAACAATACGTAATTTTCTGATAATTATTGAAATTACCTGTTGTTTTTGATATAATGAAAGCAATTACAGAATAAAGAGGATAATATGACTACATTATTAGAAAAGACGCGAGACATTACGTCTATTTTGAAGCGTTCAGAAGAGCAATTGTCAGAGGAATTGCCGTACAATGCGATTGCCGAGCACCTGTCAGAGATTATTGATTGCAATGCTTGTATTATCAATAGCGAGGGAGAAGTCCTTGGCTATTATATGAAGTATAAGACCAATAATGACCGGGTAGAAGAGTTCTTTCTGACCAAGCAATTCCCAGATGGCTATGTAAAGGGAGTGGCTCAGGTGTATGATACCCAAGTCAATCTCCCAGCAGATAGTGAATTGACAGCTATTCCAGTTGAATCACGTTCCATGTATCCCAATAGTTTGACAACAATTGCTCCAATCCATGTGACAGGGATTCGGTTTGGAACCTTGATTATTTGGCGCAATGATGAACAATTTGACGAAGAGGATTTGATTTTGGTGGAGATTGCAGCGACAGTAGTTGGGATTCAGCTCTTGAACTTCCAACGAGAAGAAGACGAGAAAAATATTCGTCGTCGAGCTGCGGTTAATATGGCGGTCAATACCCTATCCTATTCAGAAATGAAGGCTGTTTCAGCAATTCTAGGTGAATTGAATGGCGATGAGGGGCAGTTGACAGCTTCTGTAATTGCCGATCGCATTGGGATTACTCGTTCAGTAATTGTTAATGCTCTTCGTAAATTAGAGAGTGCAGGAATTATTGAAAGTCGCTCTTTGGGTATGAAGGGGACATACTTGAAAGTGTTAATTCCAGCTATCTTTGATGAAATTAAGAAACGAGATTATTAAGATGACCAAGGCACTTATTTCGATTGATTACACAGTCGATTTTGTGGCGGATGAAGGAAAATTAACGGCTGGAGCTCCAGCTCAAGCAATTTCTTCGGCTATTTATGAAGCAACGAAGCAGGCTCATGAACGGGGGGACTATATCTTCTTTACGATTGATTTACATGAAGAAGGAGACGTATTTCATCCAGAAAGTCGCCTTTTTCCACCGCATAACCTAAAAGGAACATGTGGCCGTCATTTGTATGGTCCTTTAGCTGATTTTTATGCAGAATGTCAGGATGATGCGCGTGTATTTTGGATGGATAAGCGCCATTATTCAGCATTTTCTGGGACAGATTTGGATATTCGTCTGCGGGAAAGGCAGGTTGATACGGTGATATTGACAGGTGTTTTAACAGATATTTGTGTGCTTCATACAGCTATCGATGCCTATAATCTTGGTTACAAGATTGAAATTGTATCCTCGGCAGTTGCTAGTCTGAATGAAGAGCAACATCAATTTGCTTTGAGACATATTGAACAGGTCTTAGGAGCGACGATATTGTAGAACCACAGAGGCTAGGACTTGGTGCCTGGTCTTTTTTGAGTGTTAAGGCTATTTAGAAAAATGGCTGTTGAGATGGCATATCATTGAGGAAGATATGAGATTTATGGTAAAATAAGAGGGATACAATATTGGAAAGGAAAAGAGAAATCGGTCTGTTACGATGTTTGATTTTCTTTCTAGTATGAGTAGGAAAGGATGCAATGATGAAAATTACACAAGAAGAAGTTCGTCACGTAGCCAATCTGTCAAAGTTGGCTTTTAGTGAGGAAGACACGGCAGCTTTTGCGACGACCTTGAGTAAGATTGTCGACATGGTTGAGTTGCTAAATGAAGTGGACACAACAGGCGTTCCTGTCACCACAACAATGGCAGAGCGTAAAAATGTGATGCGGGAAGATATTGCCCAAAAAGGTGAGGACAGAGAAGCGCTCTTTAAAAATGTGCCGGAATCTCACAATCATTTTATTAAAGTTCCAGCTATTTTAGACGGGGGAGGAGATGCCTAATGAGTTTTAATCACTATTCAATTGATGAGTTGCATGACCTTCTCGTCAAGAAAGAAGTATCGGCTGTTGAGTTAACCAAGGCAACCTTGGAAGATGTCAAGGCGCGTGAAGAAGCAGTTGGCAGCTTTATTACCATTGCAGAAGACGAAGCCCTGGCTCAGGCTGCTCGAATCGATGAAAAAGGAATTGATGTAGCCAACGTTATGGCAGGGATTCCGCTAGCGGTTAAGGACAATATTTCCACTAAGGGAATCCTAACTACCGCAGCTTCTAAGATGCTTTATAATTATAAGCCGATTTTCGATGCGACTTCTGTGGCGAACGCCTATGGAAAAGACATGGTCGTCATTGGAAAGACCAACATGGATGAATTTGCCATGGGTGGTTCAACCGAGACCTCTTACTTTAAAAAGACTAGAAATGCCTGGGATCAGACCAAGGTACCAGGTGGCTCATCAGGTGGTTCTGCGACGGCCGTGGCGTCTGGTCAGGTACGCCTATCGCTTGGATCTGATACCGGTGGTTCTATCCGCCAACCTGCGGCTTTCAATGGGGTAGTCGGAATGAAGCCAACCTATGGAACGGTTTCTCGTTTTGGCTTGATTGCCTTTGGGAGTTCCTTGGATCAGATTGGGCCCTTTTCACAAACAGTCAAAGAAAACGCTCAGTTGCTCAATGTGATTGCAGGTCATGATACGAAAGATTCGACATCAGCTCAGCTTGCGGTGGCAGATTATGCTAGCAAGATTGGTCAAGATATCAAGGGCATGAAGATTGCGCTTCCGAAAGAGTATATCGGAGAAGGAATTGACCCGCAAATCAAGGATTGTATTTTACAGGCAGCCAAACATTTGGAGAGCCTAGGTGCGGTGATTGAGGAAGTCAGCTTACCTCATAGCAAGTATGGTGTTGCGGTTTATTATATCATTGCGTCATCTGAGGCAAGCTCCAACTTGCAACGCTTTGACGGCATTCGCTATGGTTTCCGCGCAGAAGATGCGACGAATCTAGATGAGATTTATGTTCATACGCGGAGTCAAGGCTTTGGTGAAGAGGTCAAACGCCGGATTATGCTTGGAACTTTCAGCTTATCATCTGGTTATTATGATGCTTACTACAAAAAAGCTGGTCAAGTACGTAGCTTGATTATTCAAGATTTTGAGAAGGTCTTTGCTGACTATGATTTGATTTTAGGGCCAACCGCTCCAACGGTGGCTTATGGTCTTGGTACGATGAATCAAGATCCTGTTGCTATGTATTTGGCAGATTTGCTGACGATTCCGGTCAACTTGGCGGGACTACCGGGGCTTTCGATTCCTGCTGGTTTTGTCGAAGGTTTACCAGTCGGCTTGCAATTGATTGGACCAAAGCATAGCGAAGAAATGATTTATCAAGTGGCGGCAGCCTTTGAAGCAACGACAGATTATCATAAACAACAACCCGTCATTTTTGGAGGTGAGAAATAATGAACTTTGAAACGATTATTGGGCTGGAGGTCCATGTTGAATTAAATACCCATTCAAAGATTTTCTCTCCGTCATCTGCGCACTTTGGTGAGGATCCAAATGCCAATACCAATGTGATTGACTGGTCTTTCCCGGGTGTCTTGCCTGTCCTGAATAAGGGAGTAGTAGAAGCAGGTATCAAAGCAGCTTTGGCCTTGAACATGGATATTCACCAGCACATGCACTTTGACCGTAAGAATTATTTCTATCCGGATAATCCTAAAGCCTATCAAATTTCTCAGTTTGATGAGCCAATTGGCTACAATGGTTGGATTGAGATTGAATTAGAAGACGGGTCGACCAAGAAAATCCGTATTGAGCGGGCACATTTGGAAGAAGATGCGGGGAAAAACACCCACGGGATAGACGGCTACTCCTACGTTGACTTGAATCGTCAGGGTGTGCCTTTGATTGAGATTGTGTCGGAAGCGGATATGCGTAGTCCCGAGGAGGCTTATGCCTACTTGACAGCTTTGAAAGAAATTATCCAGTATACTGGCATTTCAGATGTGAAAATGGAAGAAGGTTCCATGCGGGTCGATGCCAATATCTCTCTTCGTCCGTATGGTCAAGAGGCATTTGGTACCAAGACAGAGCTGAAAAACCTCAACTCCTTTAACTACGTGAAAAAAGGATTGCAATATGAAGTGGAGCGCCAAGCGAAGATTTTGCGCTCAGGCGGTCAGATTCAGCAAGAAACCCGTCGCTATGATGAAGCAACTGGGGAAACCATTCTCATGCGGGTCAAAGAAGGTTCAGCGGATTACCGTTATTTCCCAGAGCCAGATTTACCATTATATGAAATCGAAGATAGCTGGATTGCAGAAGTTGCTACAAGTTTGCCTAAGTTTCCTAAGGAGCGTCGTGCAGATTATATGGAGCGTTTGGGCTTGTCAAGCTATGATGCGGGCCAATTGACGGCAACGAAAGTCTTATCAGATTTCTTTGAAGCAGCTGTAGCCCTTGGTGGTGATGCCAAACAGGTGTCTAACTGGTTGCAAGGTGAGGTAGCTCAATTCTTGAATGCAGAACAAAAGAGCTTATCAGAGATTGCCTTAACTCCTGAAAATTTGGTTGAAATGATTAGCTTGATTGCAGATGGTACGATTTCATCCAAGATTGCCAAGAAAGTCTTTGTTCATTTGGCGAAAAATGGTGGTTCTGCACGTGAATACGTGGAAAAAGCTGGTTTGGTACAGATTTCAGACCCAGCAGTTCTGATTCCAATCATTCATCAAGTCTTTGCGGATAACGAAGTAGCTGTTGCAGACTTTAAGTCTGGTAAACGCAATGCAGACAAGGCCTTTACTGGTTTCCTTATGAAAGCAACGAAAGGTCAAGCTAATCCGCAAGTGGCGCAACAATTGCTGGCTCAAGAATTGCAGAAACTATTGGAGCAATAACAGTATGCAAAAACGAACCAATTGAAAAGAAGTAACCTTATAATGGGCAGTATAAAAAGTGATATACTGTTCATTTTTTTTGAAAAAATGTTTAAAAAAGTATTGACCCTCACGCTTCGTAATGGTTTATAATAAAATCGTCAGGAGGAAGATATGTATCTCGTTAAAGAAGTTGCGCAACTTTCAGGTGTTTCCATCCGAACGCTACACCACTATGATCGTATTGGGCTTCTCTGCCCATGGAAGGCAGAAAATGGCTATCGCTACTATACAGAAGAAAATCTTGAACAATTACAGCAGATTCTCTTCTATAAATATCTAGGCTTTCCACTCAAGAACATCAGGGAACTCTTGGGAAACGACACAGATCATCTTGCTCAACTGGAGGAGCAACTCCTCTTATTGACCGCTGAGCAAAAGCGATTAGCCAGGCTTATTGACACCCTGACAAAAACGATTCAAACAAAGAAAGGAATGATTCAAATGACAGCAGAAGAAAAATTTATCGGTTTTCGCTATGAAGATGGGCTCGCTTATCAAGACGAAGCCATTCAAAAATATGGCGAGGAGATGATTAAAACTAGTCTGAACAAGCAAAAAGGACATGAAGCAGAAGTAACAGAAGGTTTCAATACCATCTTCCAACAATTTGCAGATAACCTAGTCTCTGGACTTACAGTTGAGGCAAAAGAAAATCAGGAGCTAGCAGTTCAACTTTTGCAACATATCCGTACCTATAGCTTTGATTGTTCGCTTGAAGTCTTTGCTTTTATCGGCAAGGGCTATGTAAGTAATCCAGAATTTCAAGGTAACATTGACAAATTTGGGCGAGGTGTTGCCCAATATGTCTGCGATACCATTCAAGTTTATGTGCAAAAAGAAAGTTAAGCATAGAAAAAAATGGACTAAAATGAAAAGACCTCCTTATAATGGACAATATAAGGGGGCTTTTAAATTATGTGGCTTTAAGCCCAGTCTCGCTCCGATAGGTGCGAGACAAATCAACCACCCGCTACGCGGGTGCGCATCGACTGTTATACAAAAAATCTCCAAACGCGCTACAATAAAGGCGTTCAAGCCTACTGTAAAGCGAAAGGAGATACTAATATGGCATAAAAGGCACATAGTTTATCGCACACAAAATGGATGTGTTCTATCACATTGTGTTTACCCCTAAGTATAGACGAAAAATCATCTATAATCAATATAGAAGTAGTTTGGGACACGACAAACGCATGAAGAAAGTCTCGTTTTCAGATAACAGTTTCATAAACTAAGTTCGAATCCTTTGCTATACTAGAGATAGTGGAGGATTTTGTTATGAATGAGATACTGGATTTCTTGATAGGTGTCCGTGATGATAGAGAATCCTGGAAAATTAAGCACACATTGTCAGATATTGTCTTGCTTATTTTCTTTGCGCGTCTATCAGGTGCAGAATATTGGGATGAAATTGAGGAGTTTGGGACTGCCTATGAGTCTTCCTTGCGAACCGTGTTGGAGTTAGAAAATGGGATTCCGTCTCACGATACGCTGCAACGAGTTTTTGCGACTCTAGATCCTCAAGTTCTAGTAGAAGTGACACAGATGTGGTCTGCTCTTCTTGAAGAGGCAGAGGTATCAGCTAAACATTTTACTCGTTTTTCGAAACGCCTGATAGCCATTGACGGAA
>NZ_JBFRYH010000048.1:0-17782 GCF_040984445.1 Streptococcus handemini | reverse complement strand
GGTCAAACTGATGGCGGGAAGGCCTTTTTATTTTGCCCTAAACCACTCTACTAGACTATTTTTTTTCAAAATAAAACAGAAAACAAAAAGACAAACCAGACTCTCGACTAGTTTGTCTTCGGTCTAATCTAAGGATATTATATCCTTAGATTTTTTGCTTTTGTCTGGTTAGATTCAATCCCCAAGGGACTAGATTTTCTTCTTTCTTGAGAATACGCTCAATATTTTCCTTGTGTCGCACGATGACAAAGCTACCTAAAAAGAGAATAACAAGTGTAAAGACAAGGTCGTAGTCAGGAATGAGAAAGCCAATACTTGGAAACAACAGAGCTCCGACCATACCAAGGATTGCCCCGATGACACTTGATAAGGATACCATTGATGTTAGGTAAAGTGTGACTGCAAAAACGAGAATGAGGTAGAAACAGAAGAGAGGAGCAAATCCCATTAGCATACCTGCAGATGTTGCAACGGCCTTTCCCCCCTTAAATTGGGCAAAGATTGGAAAGGTATGACCTAAAACGGCAACGAGGCCAAAGATGACTGGAGAAAGCCCTTCGACATGAAGCCAGATAGGGAGAAGGACAGCCAAAGTCCCTTTTAGAAAATCCAATATAAAGACTGCAATACCAGCCTGTTTGCCTAAGACTCGAAAGGTATTGGTTGTTCCAATATTTCCTGAACCGTATTCGCGGATATTTTTTCGGAAAAAGACCTGACCAATCCATAAGCCGGAAGGAATCGAGCCTAATAAGTAAGCAATCAATAAAAATAGTATCGTTTTCATCATATTCCCATTATACCATGAAATGTCTCAACGACCTATGAGATAAACCAAAATAAAATAAGAAAAATGTGACAGCGGAAAGCTACCGCCATTTGCAAAAATAGGAAAAAACCTGTAAGATAGTAAGGATGAACAACACAGGAGGTTCCTTGTGGCAAAAAAGGAAATCAATATTAACAATTACAATGACGATGCGATTCAGGTCTTAGAAGGGTTGGATGCGGTCCGCAAACGTCCCGGAATGTATATCGGTTCAACCGATGGAGCAGGACTACATCATTTGGTTTGGGAAATCGTGGACAATGCAGTCGATGAAGCCCTATCTGGATTCGGTGACAAGATTGACGTCACCATTCACAAAGACGGAAGTTTGAGCGTATCTGACCATGGACGGGGAATGCCTGTCGGCATGCATGCCATGGGGATTCCAACCGTCGAAGTTATTTTTACCGTGCTCCATGCTGGAGGAAAATTCGGTCAGGGTGGTTATAAGACTTCAGGAGGCTTGCATGGTGTAGGCTCTTCTGTGGTAAATGCCCTATCTAGCTGGCTTGAAGTCGAGATTACCCGTGATGGAGCGATTTATCGTCAGCGTTTTGAAAATGGTGGTAAGCCTGTAACAGGTCTTGATAAGGTTGGGACAGCTCCTAAGTCTAAGTCTGGAACCAAGGTTCGTTTTATGCCAGATAGCAGTATTTTTTCAACGACGGATTTCAAGTACAATACCATTGCTGAGCGCTTAAACGAGTCTGCCTTTCTCTTAAAACAAGTCACCTTAACCCTGCTTGATGAGCGGACAGGTGAAGAAAGCCAATTCCACTATGAAAACGGGGTGCAGGATTTCGTTAGCTATCTAAATGAAGACAAGGAAACCTTGACACCTGTTCTTTATTTCGATGGAGAAGAAAGTGGATTTCAAGTTGAAGTGGCACTTCAATACAATGATGGCTATTCAGACAATATTCTTTCCTTTGTCAACAACGTTCGTACCAAAGACGGCGGAACGCATGAAACAGGGCTAAAGTCTGCGATTACCAAGGCTATGAATGACTATGCTAGAAAAACAGGCCTTCTCAAGGAAAAGGACAAAAACTTGGAAGGGTCAGACTACCGCGAAGGTCTAGCAGCTGTCTTGTCTATCTTGGTACCGGAGGAGCATTTGCAGTTTGAAGGACAGACCAAGGACAAGTTAGGTAGTCCCTTGGCTCGCCCAGCAGTTGATAGTATCGTATCTGAAAAATTGACCTTCTTTCTTTTGGAAAATGGCGAATTAGCTTCCAATCTCATTCGCAAGGCGATTCGGGCAAGAGATGCCAGAGAAGCAGCACGCAAAGCTCGAGATGAAAGCCGAAATGGCAAGAAAAACAAGAAAGACAAGGGCCTCTTATCAGGGAAATTAACTCCAGCCCAGTCCAAAAATGCAGCCAAAAATGAACTCTATCTGGTTGAGGGAGATTCAGCCGGCGGTTCTGCCAAACAAGGGCGAGACCGCAAATTCCAAGCTATTCTGCCTCTTCGAGGCAAGGTCATCAATACTGCCAAGGCTAAAATGGCAGATATCCTTAAAAACGAAGAAATCAATACCATGATCTATACCATTGGAGCGGGTGTCGGTTCTGACTTTAATCTGGAAGATGCCAATTATGACAAGATCATCATCATGACCGATGCGGATACCGATGGTGCCCACATTCAGACTCTTCTTCTGACCTTCTTTTACCGCTATATGCGCCCCTTAGTGGAGGCTGGAAAAGTCTATATTGCGTTACCGCCTCTTTACAAGATGAGTAAAGGAAAGGGCAAGCAGGAAAAAATTGCCTATGCGTGGTCAGACAATGAGCTCGAGCAACTCCGCAAGGATTTTGGTAAGGGGGCCAACTTACAGCGCTACAAAGGACTTGGGGAAATGAATGCAGATCAACTCTGGGAAACCACCATGAATCCTGATACCCGCACGCTGATTCGCGTGACTATTGAGGATTTAGCACGAGCTGAACGCCGTGTTTCTGTCCTCATGGGAGACAAAGTAGAGCCACGCCGCAAATGGATTGAAGATAACGTTCGGTTTACCTTGGAAGAAGCGACGATATTCTAGGAGATGAAAATGGATTGGAAATTAGAAACAGATGTCAATGATTGGGTGAAAAGTCAATTTGCACGGATTGGCTTAAAGAAACACCAAGACTATAATGAAGAGTCTGCGATGAGTGAGTATTTGAAAGTAGCACTTGAAGGCTCTGCTAAAACAGCTACTAAAACCAATTTTGGCAAACCAGATTTTCATATGGAAAAGTATAAATTGCCGATTATCATCGAAGATAAACTAAAATTATCAAAAATGGTAGCGAAAACAAAAGATGGTGTGAAGTTTGATGACAAGTCTATCAGTGCTTATGCTGTTAATGGGGCGCTTCATTATTCACGCAGTATGATTGATAGTGGGAAATACAGTGAAGTCATTGCTATTGGGATTGCTGGGGACAATGAAGAAAATGTCGCTATCAATGTCTATTATGTCTTTGGTTCTGCACCCAATGCCTATAAGGAAATGTCATCTGTTTCAACTCTAGACTTTTTGGAAAATGAGAAATCATTTGCAGCATTTTACGAAGAAGCTAGTCTGACGGAAGAAGAAAAACATCAGATTCTCATTGACAGCCAAGCAACCTTGCAATCCTATGCTAAAAAGTTAAATAGATTGATGCACAATCATAATATCACAGCACCACAACGTGTTCTCTATGTGTCTGGTATGCTTTTAGCTATGCAGGAAATTGTCGATATAAATGGCAATCATATTGATGATGGGTTAACTCCAGATGATTTAAAAGGTGTGCAATCTGACGCCAAACGGGATGGCAAGAAAATTGTTGATCAAATTGAATCCTTTTTAGATGAGAGAGCGATTGACTCGGAGAAGAAAAAGTTAATGTTGTCCTCTTTTGGAGAAATATCAAAGGATAGTCAGAGAGATGAGCTGGCGGATAATGATAAGGAAGTAGCTAAGTTGATTGATGGGAAATCATCAGTTACCAAGCAGATTTTTACCTTTATCTATGAATATATCTTTAAATCCATTGATGGTTTAGGTGGTCATATTGACATCATGGGAGAGATGTATTCTGAATTTCTCAAATATGCCCTTGGTGATGGGAAAGAAATTGGAATTGTCTTAACACCGCCCTATGTAACTAAGATGATGGCACAAATCCTTGGAATTCACAAAGATAGCAAGGTCATGGACTTGGCAACAGGGTCAGCAGGTTTCCTTATATCAGCAATGGAGCTGATGATCGATGACACCTATAAACAATTTGGAAAAGGTACATCTGAAGCAGATAAGTCAATCCACCATCTCAAGAAAAACAATCTGTTGGGGATTGAGTTGAATGCGGAAATGTATACCCTAGCGACAACCAATATGATTTTGCGTGGGGATGGCTCTAGCCGCATTGAAAAAGGCTCTGCCTTTAATCGTCCAGAAAGTTTGTTTACTGATTTTAAGGCCAATCGTGTTTTGCTAAACCCTCCGTTTTCTTATGAGGAAAATGGCTTGCCCTTTATCGCTTATGGTTTAGATAAGATGGAAAAGGGTGGTCTGGGTGCGATTATCATCCAAGATAGTGCAGGTTCGGGAAAAGCCATTAAAACAGCCAAATCCATCTTGAGCAAGCATACTCTTCTTGCCTCTATCAAAATGCCTGTGGATTTGTTTGTCCCTATGGCTGGAGTACAAACATCCATTTATATTTTTGAAGCTCATACTCCTCATGACTTTGAGAAAACGGTTAAATTTATTGATTTTAGAAATGATGGCTATAAACGTGCCAAGCGTGGTGTTTCTGAAGTAGATAGTCCAGTTCAACGTTACCAAGATATTATCAAAATCTACAAGGCTGGAAAACTTGCTAAAATAGAGGCGGATTGGGACTTGGAGTCTGCTTATATTGAAGCCTTTATCACCGACAAAGGAAATGACTGGAACTTTGAACAACATCAAATCATTGACACCAAGCCAACCTTAGAGGACTTCAAGAAAACGGTCGCTGACTATCTCTCTTGGGAAGTCACCCAACTCCTCCAACAAAAAGGAGAAGATTTCTCAAAAAAAGCCTAAGCCCAGCTTTGCGGAAGTTAGAAGACGACTTCATCAAAGCAGGGGGCGAGTGGAGAGAATATAGGATTATAGATATTTTCGAGGTTAAGAATACTCATAATATTTTAAGTTCATGGATTACTGAAAATAGTGGTTTGATACCATATGTGACTGCTTCTCAAAATAATAATTCTGTATCTACCTACATAGATTATGATGAAGCTATGTTAGATGAGGGGAATTCTATTTTCATTGGCGGTAAAACTTTGGTAATAAGTTACCAAGATAGAGATTACTTTTCTAATGATAGCCATAATCTTGCTTTGTATTTGAAGGATGAAAAGCATAGGACAAAATTAATCCAACTTTATATGGTTTCTGCTTTATATAAATCTTTAAAACCACTGTATAGTTGGGGTAATTCAATATCTAAACAAAAAATAAAAAATGATTTTGTATTTCTTCCTACACTTCATAACAAAATAGCATTTTCGTATATGGAAAACTACATAAAGGCGCTCGAGGCTGAACGCATCGAGACGCTCGAGGCTTATCTAACAGTAACTGGACTAAAAGATTATCATCTTACAAAAA
Organism: Streptococcus handemini; assembly: GCF_040984445.1. Lineage (NCBI taxonomy): Bacteria > Bacillati > Bacillota > Bacilli > Lactobacillales > Streptococcaceae > Streptococcus > Streptococcus handemini. Next base: position 12,305 of record NZ_JBFRYH010000048.1, on the reverse strand, counting down.
ATGATGAAGAAATACTTGACAGATTCACAAAACTCACCGATACTAAGAGTAGAGTAGAGTAGAGGAATGGGGAAGTTACAATCTTTCTCGATTGTATGGCCCATCAACGAGAGGCAAACGCCTCAAAAGCGCCGATAGGTGCGTTGGGCGTTTGCCATTCGTGACGGCTGGAGAAGATCAAACGGGCATTTCAGATTATATTGGCAATGGTGTTGAGGTTTTTGAACCTCATACTATTACGATTGATATGTTCGGTTCTGCTAAGTATCGTGGGTACAAGTATGGAGCAGATGATCATGTTGCTGTTGTTCATACGGAACATTTGAAACGCCATCGTAGTATGTTTGTTGCAACTTGTATACATCATATCTCTAGTTCTGGACAATTTAGTTATTCACGTAACTTTTATGCAAAAGATGCTGATGAGTTAGAAATTCCCCTCCCTAATGCAAACAAGGAGCCGGACTACGATTTCATGCTTGACTTCATCAAAACTATTGAAAAATTAGTCATCAAAGATTTGGTCGAATGGACGGATAAAAAGATTGAAGCAACCAAAGAGGTAATAGCAGGATAAGTCCCTTTTTTAGAAGAAGGCGTGAAAAGGCCTGCTTTTAAAAAAGGAGACAAACCAGAAAGTGAGCAATTATGGTTTTAGAAAATAAACTTGGGATAGTAGATTCGGCTAGATTAGCAGAAGCTGAAGAGAGAATCAGTAAGAAACAGGCTGCTCTTTTATTTGAAACGGGTCAATTATTTCAAATAGAAATTGGAACCTTTCAAGGTTTGGCGGCTATCCATTCAGCCTTGTTTTCAGAAATTTATGAGTTTGCAGGAAAAATCCGAGATGTTAATATCGCTAAGGATAATTTCCAATTTGCACCTCGGATTTTTCTTGAGCAATCGTTGGCTTACATTGATCGACTTCCTCATGAAACCTTTGATGAAATTGTTGATAAGTATGCTGATATGAATATTGCCCATCCTTTTCGTGAGGGAAATGGCCGAAGTATGCGCATTTGGTTAGATTGTATGCTACGTGAGAAACTGGGAAAAATTGTCGATTGGAATTTGATTGACAAGGACGAGTATTTTAACGCTATGATTCGTAGCCATGTTTCGACAGGTGAACTCAAATATCTTCTCCTGAATGCTCTGACGGATAATCTCAATCAAACTACTTTTTTCAAGGGAGTAGACGCTTCATATTACTACGAAGGGTACAGCTTGTATCAAACGGAAAATCTGTCATCTTAAACACGAACAGAATAAATACCTTTTTAATCTAAGGAAAGGAATCAAATAGGCTCTAAGCCTTCTATCTTACTATGAGTAACATTCAAAATATGTCTCTTGAGGACATTATGGGAGAGCGTTTTGGGCGCTACTCCAAATACATTATTCAGGAGCGTGCATTGCCAGACATTCGCGACGGCTTGAAACCCGTGCAGCGGCGGATTCTTTATTCGATGAATAAGGATGGCAATACCTTTGATAAAGCCTATCGAAAATCAGCCAAGTCTGTCGGAAATATCATGGGGAATTTCCATCCGCATGGGGATTCGTCTATTTACGATGCCATGGTCCGCATGAGTCAGGACTGGAAAAACCGTGAGATTTTAGTCGAAATGCACGGAAACAATGGTTCTATGGACGGGGACCCCCCTGCGGCCATGCGGTATACCGAGGCACGTTTATCTGAAATGGCAGGCTTTTTGCTAGAGGATATCGAAAAGAAAACCGTGCCTTTCGCTTGGAACTTTGACGATACAGAAAAAGAGCCGACCGTTCTACCTGCTGCCTTTCCAAATCTCTTGGTCAATGGGGCGACAGGGATTTCTGCAGGATATGCAACGGACATTCCGCCCCACAATCTCTCAGAGGTCATCGATGCAGCCATTTACATGATTGATCATCCATCGGCCAAGGTGGACAAGCTCATGGAATTCTTGCCAGGACCTGATTTTCCTACAGGAGCCATTATCCAAGGGCGTGATGAAATCAAGAAAGCCTACGAAACGGGAAAAGGGCGTGTGGTTGTGCGGTCTAAGACCGAAATCGAGCAGCTAAAAGGTGGCAAGGAGCAGATTGTTGTCACCGAGATTCCTTATGAAATCAACAAGTCTGTTCTAGTCAAAAAGATTGACGATGTGCGGGTCAATAATAAGGTGGCAGGGATTGCGGAAGTTCGCGATGAATCCGACCGGACGGGCTTACGAATTGCTATTGAACTAAAAAAAGAGGCCAATCGTGACTTGATTTTGAATTATCTCTTCAAATACACGGATTTACAGGTCAACTATAATTTCAACATGGTGGCAATTGATCATTTCACTCCGCGTCAGGTTGGGATTGTGCCGATTTTGACGAGCTATATTGCCCACCGCAAAGAAGTTATCTTGGCCCGCAGCCGTTTTGACAAGGCCAAGGCTGAAAAACGCCTCCACATTGTTGAGGGCTTGATTCGGGTGATTTCCATCTTGGATGAAGTTATCGCCCTGATTCGTGCCAGTGAAAACAAATCGGATGCTAAGGAAAATCTCAAAATCAGCTATGAGTTTACTGAGGAGCAAGCAGAAGCGATTGTGACCTTGCAGCTCTATCGCTTGACCAATACCGACGTTGTGGTTCTTGAGGAAGAAGAAGCAGAGCTCCGCGAGCAAATTGCCTACTTGGCTGCTATTATCGGCGATGAGCGTACTATGTACAACCTCATGAAAAAAGAACTCCGTGAAGTCAAAAAGAAATTTGGCAATCCGCGCCTTAGTGAATTGCAAGATACGGCTAAGACCATTGAAATCGATACAGCGAGCCTTGTGGTGGAAGAAGAAACCTATGTGAGCATTACCAAGGCAGGCTACATCAAACGCACCAGCCCTCGTTCCTTTGCGGCTTCAACAGTGGAAGAAATCGGCAAGCGTGACGATGATCGCTTGGTCTTTATGAGTGTAGCAAAGACTACCCAGCAACTCTTGCTGTTCACGAATCTTGGCAATGTCATTTATCGACCTGTCCACGAGTTGTCTGATATCAAGTGGAAAGAAATCGGCGAACACCTCAGCCAGACGATTTCTAATTTTGAAGTTCGTGAAGAAATCATCTATGCGGAATTAGTAGATAATTTTGATGCAGGTGTCTATATTGCCGCGACGAAAATGGGTCAAATCAAGCGTGTCGAGCGCAGTGAGTTCAGCCCTTGGCGAACCTACAAGTCGAAATCCCTTAAATTTGCCAAATTAAAAAACGATGAGGACCAAGTCCTTTTGGTCACCCCTGTTCAGCTCGAAGATGTCATGATTATCACAAGAAATGGCTATGCACTGCGCTTTAACAGCGAAGAAGTACCAGTTGTGGGAGCTAAGGCAGCAGGTGTCAAGGCGATTAATCTAAAAGGGGATGATACCGTGGTTGCAGCCTTCCTTGTATCCAGCAAGGCCTTCTATCTCTTGACCCAGCGTGGAGCGCTGAAAAAAGTAGCAGTTGAGGAGATTCCAGCAACGAGCCGTGCCAACCGAGGCTTGCAGGTTCTGCGTGAATTGAAGGCCAAACCGCACCGTGTCTTTGTTGCGGGGATTGTTCAAGGAGAAGCAATTGAGGTTGACTTGTTCCACCAAGGTGAAACCCCAGAAGAAAGCCAAATCTTGAAAGTCATTTCGAACACAGCTCAAGTATACGAAATCAACCTTTCAGACCTTTCCTTCTCAGAACGCACTAGCAATGGCAGCTTTATTTCAGATACTATTTCTGATGAAGAAGTGAGCGATGCTTATATCGTATAAGGAAAATCAGCCTTGTGCTGGTTTTTCTTTAGATGAAATTATCTGAAAATTGAAAACACTACTTGAAAATCTAGAAAAATGGTGTACAATAGTAAGCACAGAGTTAAAAAGGAGAAGCCTATGACCGTATCACTGGACTGGGAAAATCTTGGATTTTCCTATATGAAATTACCCTATCGTTATCTTGCAACTTATAATGACGGAAAATGGAATGAAGGAAGCCTGACAGAAGATGAGACTCTTCATCTCTCTGAATCATCGCCTGCCCTTCACTACGGGCAGCAAGCTTTTGAGGGCTTAAAGGCTTATCGGACCAAGGACGGTTCTATCCAACTTTTCCGTCCGGACCAAAATGCTGAGCGCTTGCAACGGACTGCTGATCGTCTTCTCATGCCCCAGGTGCCGACTGAGATGTTCGTAGAGGCCTGTAAAGCAGTAGCGAGGGCAAATAGCGATTACGTACCTCCCTACGGAACAGGTGGAACGCTTTATCTACGTCCATTGTTGATTGGTGTTGGGGATATTATTGGTGTGAAGCCAGCCGAGGAATATATCTTTACCGTCTTTGCCATGCCAGTTGGGAACTATTTCAAGGGCGGACTTGCTCCAACTAATTTTCTCATTCAAGATCAATATGACCGTGCAGCGCCTCACGGAACAGGTGCAGCAAAAGTCGGTGGGAATTATGCGGCCTCTCTTTTACCGGGTCAGTATGCTAAGGAAAAAGGTTTTTCAGATGTGATTTATCTTGATCCAGCGACCCATACTAAGATTGAGGAAGTCGGCTCTGCCAATTTCTTTGGGATTACCAAAAACAACGAATTTGTCACGCCAATTAGTCCTTCCATCCTACCGTCTATCACAAAATATTCTCTCTTGTACCTGGCAGAACACCGCTTAGGGATGAAAGCAGTCGAGCGCGAGGTCTGGGTCGATGAATTGCCAGAATTTATCGAAGCAGGTGCCTGTGGAACAGCTGCTGTAATCTCTCCAATTGGTGGTGTACAGCACGGAGAAGACTTCCATGTATTCTATAGCGAAACAGAAGTGGGGCCCGTTACCCGTAGGCTTTATGAAGAACTAACAGGTATCCAATTTGGTGATATTGAAGCGCCAGCAGGATGGATTGTAAAAGTGGATGAAAACTAGGGCTTGCACTTGCAAGCTCTATTCTTTTTGTGTACAATGGAGAAAGTGAGGTTTGATATGAGTAAAAAAGATAAAAAAATTGAAATCCAACTAGAAGAAAGTAATGTTCAAGTCAATGGTGAAACGTTTCCTGGCTATACCTTAACCATTGGTAAAAAGGTAATTGGTGAGATTGCGGAATTGGCAGAACACCATTTTGCAGTTGTAAAAAGCGGAAATACAGAAAGTTTCTATAAAAAACTCGAAAAAGCAGTCGGAAATGTGATTGAAAATTACAATTTGCACCACTAACCTCTTGTAATGGTGACTAGTTTATGATAGAATAGTCACTATCGGTACTTTGGAGAGATAGCGAAGAGGCTAAACGCGGCGGACTGTAAATCCGCTCCTTCGGGTTCGGGGGTTCGAATCCCTCTCTCTCCATATCTAAGATACAAAGACCGCGGAAATTGACAGAAAAAATAGGAAATTGGCGAATTGAACATTGTTCAAGAGACAATTTATCTTTTTTTCCGAAATTTCAGGTCGTGTTCAATTAGATAGGATACGAGTGCGTTAAAAATCCCGTATGAAAATAGAAGAGTGACGCTGAGTCTTTAGACTCAAGGAAGTCTGTACCTAAAGGTAGCCACATCTGTAATCCGATTAAAACCGGAACAGTTGCGTCTCTTTTTCACTAGGGATTTAGCACGAGTTCAGTTCTAAATGAACTGGATAGTAGGTATCTACATTGGGGTATAGCCAAGCGGTAAGGCAAGGGACTTTGACTCCCTCATGCGTTGGTTCGAATCCAGCTACCCCAGTCAAGGTATTAGGAAGTTCCTAATTCGTCAAAGATGCTCTTTTGTTTGTCCTTGCGTGTGCCTTAATAAAATATATTTTATGTTGAGTCGAGAGACTTGATTGTCGGAGGTTTTTTTATAATGAACGAATTTGAAGATTTGTTGAACAGTGTAAGTGAAGTTGCACCTGGTGATGTAGTAACTGCAGAAGTATTGACAGTAGATGCTGGTCAAGCAAATGTAGCTATTTCTGGAACGGGTGTTGAAGGTGTCCTAACTCTTCGTGAGTTGACAAACGACCGTGAAGCTGACATCAACGAACTAGTTAAAGTTGGTGAAACGCTTGAATTGCTTGTACTTCGCCAAGTCGTTGGTAAAGATACAGACACTGTTACCTATCTTGTATCGAAAAAGCGTTTGGAAGCACGCAAAGCATGGGACAAACTTGTTGGACGCGAAGATGAAGTTGTTACTGTTAAAGTAACTCGCGCAGTAAAAGGTGGCTTGTCAGTTGAATTTGAAGGATTACGTGGATTTATCCCAGCTTCAATGATTGATACTCGTTTCACTCGTAATACTGAGCGTTTTGTTGGTCAAGAATTTGATGCGAAAATCAAAGAAGTTGATCCAGCAGAGAACCGTTTCATCTTGTCACGACGTGATGTAGTGGAAGAAACAGCTGCTGCAGCTCGTCAAGAAGTATTTAGCAAATTGACTGTTGGTGAAAACGTAACAGGTAAAGTTGCTCGTATTACAAGCTTCGGTGCCTTTATCGATCTTGGTGGTGTAGACGGACTTGTTCACTTGACTGAATTGTCACATGAACGCAACGTATCACCTAAATCAGTTGTAACTGTCGGTGACGAAGTTGAAGTAAAAGTTCTTGCGATTGACGAAGAAGAAGGTCGTGTATCACTTTCATTGAAAGCTACAACACCTGGACCATGGGACGGCGTTGAGCAAAAATTAGCTGCTGGTGATGTTATTGAAGGTAAAGTAAAACGTCTAACTGACTTCGGTGCTTTCGTAGAAGTATTGCCAGGAATTGATGGACTTGTACATATCTCACAAATTTCACACAAACGTGTTGAAAATCCAAAAGATGCACTTACAGTTGGTCAAGATGTAACAGTTAAGGTTCTTGAAGTAAACGCTGCGGATGAGCGTGTATCACTTTCTATCAAGGCTTTGGAAGAACGTCCAGCTGCAGCTGAAGGCGAAGAAAAAGCTGAAAAACGTGAATCACGCCCACGTCGTCCAAAACGTCAAGAAAAACGTGATTTTGAACTTCCAGAAACTCAAACTGGATTCTCAATGGCTGACCTTTTCGGTGACATTGAGTTGTAATGTTGAATGACTTGCGAAAAGCAAGTCATTCTCTTGCCGTCCTTAGTGTAATGGATATCACGTAAGATTCCGGTTCTTGAGATGGGGGTTCGATTCCCTCAGGACGGATTACATAACACGAAAAGCCTTGATTTGGAAGGCTTTTTTCTCATTTATAGCTAGATAAGGAGAAGTGATGCTACATTTTGAAAATGATTATAATAAGGGAGCACATCCTGCACTATTGGAGGCTCTTGTTTCAACGAATGATTTGGGCTTATCGGGCTATGGCACAGATGAGTATAGTCATCGAGCCAGCGAGAAAATTCGACAGGCAACAATGTGTCCTCAGGCCGAGATTACCTTTTTGACAGGAGGCACTCAGACCAATCAAGTGGTGATTGATGCCCTCTTAGCTTCCTACGAGGGCGTTATAGCAGCAGACACTGGGCATATTGCAGTCCATGAGGCTGGAGCGATTGAATTTTCAGGCCACAAGGTATTGACAGTACCTCATCAGAATGGAAAGGTTCAAGCAAGCGCTGTCCGTCACTTGTTGGAAAGTTTTTATGCAGATGCCAATCAAGAGCACATGGTCCTTCCAGGAATGGTATACATCTCGCATCCAACAGAATACGGAACTCTCTATAGCAAAGAGGAGCTAACTGATTTAGCAACGGTTTGTAAGGACTATCAGATTCCACTCTTCTTAGACGGTGCGCGTCTGGGCTATGGATTAGCAGCACGTTCGACAGACCTTGATTTGCCAACGATTGCAGAATTGACAGATGTCTTTTCTATCGGTGGTACAAAAATGGGGGCATTGATGGGAGAAGCCGTTGTCTTTACAAAAATGAATCAACCCAAGCGTTTTACGACCATTGTCAAACAACATGGCGCCCTTCTGGCAAAGGGCCGTTTGACAGGTGTCCAGTTTGACCGTTTCTTTACAGATGATTTGTATGTGCAGTTGGGGACGCATGCGATTGAAATGGCAGAGCAGCTGATTGTCTTACTAGAAGAAAAAAACTACCGCTTTTATCTCAAATCCCCGACCAATCAGCAGTTTTTATTGGTAACTAATGAGGAAATGGGAAGGCTGGATAAAGCAGGTATTTGCTACGGTTTTTGGGAAAAGTATGATGATACCGATACCATTATCCGCCTAGCTACCAGCTGGTCGACTACTCAGGAAGATATCAATGCTTTGGCGCAGGTCTTGTAGGATTCATAGTGAAAAGCTCTGTCACAACAGAGTTTTTCTATCTCTCAAGCTCTAAAATTTGGTATAATGGTATGATAGATAAAATGAGGATGGATAGTAGATGATTTATTTAGATAATGCGGCGACCACGCGTCCTTATCCTGAGGCTCTTGCGACCTATACAGAAGTTGCCACTAAGATTTGGGGTAATCCGTCCAGTTTACATAAGCTGGGCAGTCAAGCAACCCGAATCTTACAGGCTTCTAGGAAGCAAATTGCAGACTTACTTGGCGTTCTGCCTCAGGAGATTTTTTTCACCTCTGGTGGCACTGAAGGAGATAACTGGATTATCAAGGGTGTTGCCTTTGAAAAGGCACAATTTGGCAAGCACATTATTGTGTCTGATATTGAACATCCTGCGGTTAAGGAATCGGCACTTTGGTTGAAAACGCAAGGGTTTGACGTCGATTTTGCACCTGTTGATCAGCAAGGTTTTGTTGATGTGGAGAAATTGACTACACTACTGCGGCCTGATACGATTTTAGTTTCTGTCATGGCTGTCAATAACGAGATTGGTTCCATCCAGCCCATTCAAGCTATTTCAGACTTGCTCAAAGACAAGCCCACCATTTCCTTTCATGTAGATGCTGTACAGGCCTTGGCTAAGATTCCGACCGTAAACTATCTGACCGACCGTGTTGATTTTGCGACTTTTTCTAGCCATAAATTCCACGGTGTTCGAGGTGTCGGCTTTACCTATATCAAAAATGGTAAGAAAATTACACCGCTTCTAACAGGTGGCGGTCAGGAAGTAGATAAGCGCTCCACGACTGAAAACCTGGCAGGGATTGCAGCGACAGCTAGGGCTCTTCGACTAGCGATGGAGCGGCAGGAAGCTTTTGCCCAAAAAACCAGTCAGATGAAGCAAGTCTTGCTTCAAGGATTATCTGCCTATGAAGACATTCGGATTTTTTCAGGTAAAGACCAGTTTGCACCGCATATTCTGACCTTCGGTCTCAAAGGAGTTCGGGGAGAGGTCTTAGTCCATGCCTTTGAGGAGTATGGTATCTATGTTTCAACGACCTCGGCCTGCTCGTCAAAGGCTGGAAAACCCGCTGGAACACTTTTATCCATGGGGGTTCAATCTCAGCTTGCAACAACAGCTGTTCGCATGAGTTTGGATTTGGAAAATGATATGAGTCAAATAGAGCAGGTACTGACGACCTTTAAAATCATTTATGAACAAACGAGAAAAGTAAGATAGAAAGAGAAAGCATGCAGTATTCAGAAATTATGATTCGCTACGGAGAATTGTCTACCAAAGGCAAAAATCGGATGCGGTTTATCAACAAACTCAGAAATAATATACAGGATGTCTTATCCATATATCCAGCAGTGAAAGTCATGGCCGATCGCGATCGAGCCCATGTCTATCTCCACGGGACAGACTATAAGCCAGTCGCTGAAAGCCTCAAACAGATTTTCGGAATTCAAAATTTTTCTCCGTCTTATAAGATTGAGAAATCCGTTCCAGCCTTGGTTGCAGCGGTGCAAGAAATTATGACGGAAATCTACCAAGAAGGCATGACCTTCAAGGTATCCAGCAAGCGGAGCGACCATGGCTTTGAACTGGATAGCCGTGAGCTTAATCAAACCTTGGGAAATGCCGTTTTTGAGGCCATTCCTCATGTTCAAGTCATGATGAAGGCGCCAGACATTGAGTTGAGAGTGGAAATTCGCTCTGAAGCTGCCTATATTTCCTACGAAACCATTCGTGGGGCGGGCGGGCTTCCTGTCGGAACATCTGGCAAGGGGATGCTCATGCTGTCTGGAGGAATTGATTCGCCAGTAGCTGGTTATTTAGCTCTTAAACGCGGTGTGGATATTGAAGCAGTGCATTTTGCTAGTCCTCCTTATACCAGTCCAGGTGCGCTCAAAAAAGCGCAGGATTTGACGCGGAAACTGACCAAGTTTGGTGGCAATATCCAGTTTATCGAAGTTCCATTTACTGAAATCCAAGAAGAAATTAAAGCCAAGGCGCCTGAAGCCTATCTGATGACTCTGACTCGTCGTTTCATGATGCGGATTACCGACCGTATTCGTGAAGAACGTGGTGGCCTTGTGATCATCAATGGAGAAAGTCTAGGACAAGTGGCTAGTCAGACCTTGGAAAGTATGCAGGCCATTAACGCTGTGACCAATACCCCTGTCATCCGTCCAGTTGTGACCATGGACAAGCTAGAAATCATTGATATTGCGGAGAAAATTGATACCTTTGAGATTTCCATTCAGCCTTTTGAAGATTGCTGTACTATTTTTGCACCGGACCGTCCAAAGACCAATCCTAAGATTAAAAATGTCGATCAGTACGAAAGCCGCTTGGATGTAGAGGGACTGGTAGAGAGAGCGGTTAGTGGTATTATGGTGACAGAAATTACCCCTCAGGCAGAAAAAGATGAAGTCGATGATTTGATTAGCGATTTGTTGTAGAACGCGTTTAACAAATACGATATTTGTCAGATAGAAGGAGTTTTATGAAAAAAGGTGCATTAACAGGGTTACTCCTGTTTGGAATATTTTTTGGTGCGGCAAATTTAATTTTTCCGCCCTCTTTGGGAGCTTTATCAGGGGATCAATTTTGGCCTGCAGTAGCAGGATTCGTTGTATCGGGAGTAGGAATTGCGGTCTTAACATTGATTATCGGAACCTTAAATCCTAAAGGGTATGTTCATGAGATTTCACGGAAAATCTCTCCGCTGTTTGCGACAGTTTATCTCGTAGCGCTTTATTTGGCGATTGGGCCCTTTTTTGCGATTCCACGGACGGCAGCAACATCATTTGATATGGGAATTGCTCCTTTGCTGAGTGATGGAGGAAACGCTTTAGCGCTTCTTGTTTTTACGTTGCTCTATTTCTTAGCGGCTTACGCCATCGCTTTACGTCCATCAAAGATTTTGGATAGCATTGGGCGCCTCTTAACTCCTGTTTTTGCCCTATTAATTATCGTTTTAGTAGTGATGGGCATTTTCAAATTTGGAACCAATCCCCCTTTGCCAGCTAGTGAGACTTATACGGCTGGAAAAGCCTTTGGAACAGGATTTATCGAAGGTTATAACACCTTGGATGCCTTAGCTTCGGTCGCCTTTAGCGTTATTGCGGTCAATACATTGAAGCAATTTGGCCTATCGAGCAAAAAAGAGTATATGACAACGATTTGGATTGTCGGTATTTTAGTGGCAGTGGCGTTTAGCATCTTATATATCGGCCTTGCTTATCTTGGAAATCATTTCCCTGTACCAGCGGATATAATGGCTTCGGATGCCAATAAGGGTGTTTATATTTTGTCACAAGCAACACAACAAATTTTTGGACCAGTTGCTCAAATTTTCCTAGCCTTGATGGTGACTGTGACCTGCTTTACAACGACGGTAGGCTTGATTGTATCGACAGGCGAATTTTTCGCAGGACGCTTTCCACAACTTTCTTACAAAGTTTATGCAACTGTCTTTACTCTGATAGGATTTGCCATTGCAAATCTTGGATTAACGAAGATTATTGCCTACTCCGTACCGGTATTATTGGTCTTATATCCGATTACGATTTGCATTGTCTTGATTATTATAGCTAATAAATTCTTTCCGCTTTCCATACACGGCATGCGCTTGACAGTAGGGATTGTATTGTTTATGTCACTTTTGGAAGTCCTCGCTGGGAAAATGGAGTGGACCAGTATTAGCACCTTCTTTGCAAATCTTCCGCTAGGAGCTCAATCTTTAGCTTGGTTGCTGCCAGCTATTGCAGGGATTGCCCTCTCTCTTTTCTTACCACATAAACAAGAAAGTGAAGAGTTTGAACTATAAAAAAGAGATCATTGTGCAACGATAGCTAAAAAACGAAAACAACCAAGGGAGCTATGGTATCTGTTTTCCTTCATTCACGCTAAATTTCAAGTTCAAGTTAGCCAGTCTGTAAAAATTCTCTAGGAGATTTGTAACCCAATATCTTCTTTGGATAGTTGTTAATCCAGTTTTCAATAAATGCGACTTGTTGTTGCGTCGCATTTTT
>NZ_JBFRYH010000047.1:0-18530 GCF_040984445.1 Streptococcus handemini | reverse complement strand
GGGAGTCTATGGAAACGAGAAAATCAATCATTGTAGTCACCTCTATCTCTAGTTTACTACTTTGATTGATTTTGTCACTATGTATGTCGTTTTCTGAAAACTATCTTTTCTTCATGCGTTTGGCGTGGGAGGTATCCCCTCGCCTTTCTCTGACCACTCGAACGAATACCTCTATTGGTTTATAGAACAGTTGGTAAGCTCACATCTCTTAAAGAATAAGCTGATCCCCTATATCTTTCTAAAAAATGAGCGTGATCAGATAGTAAATCACTAAAATTGTCCCTAGAGCGATGCGATACTTTCCAAAAAAAGTGAAGTCATGTTTTTTCACATAATCTGTCAAGAAACGAATCACTACAAGGGAGGTGAGAAAGGCTGTTCCCATCGCTACCAATAACAAAATCCACTGACCAGCGGTCACACTTAAACCTTTCACAAACAGTTTAATAACCTTTAAAAAACTGGCACCAAACATCATCGGAATCCCTAAGAAAAAGGTGAATTCCGTTGCTACCTCCCGACTCGTACCAAGAAGGATACCACCGATGATGGTTGCTCCTGACCGACTGGTCCCTGGAATCAAAGCAAGGATTTGAAATAAACCAATATAAAGAGCTGTTTGGTAAGACATTTTTGCCAAAGATGTCACCTCTAGCCGATACTCTTGCTGTCTTTTTTCGACGTAGATAAAGGCCACACCATATACAATTAACATCACAGCAACGACGATAAAGTTATACAAGTGATCATCCAACCAATCATCAAACAAAAAACCCAAAACTGCAGCCGGCAAAGCTGCAATGACAACTTTCGCCCATAATTGCCACGTCAACTGAATCTGACGGTCAGTCTTCCCAGCTTGAAAAGGATTCAGACGGTCAAAATAAATAACCATAACCGCTAAGATTGCCCCCAACTGAATGACAACATTAAACATCGACGTGAAATCGGCACTGACATTTTTGAAGGAAATAAACTCCTGCATTAAAATCAAGTGTCCCGTACTAGATATCGGCAACCATTCTGTTATACCTTCCACAATTCCAAAGAAAATCGCTTTTATTATCTCAACAAACATGTCTAACTCCTTTACATTTCTTCCTTATTATATCACAAATCTAAATGAAACCACATAAATTTTCAATTAGTTTGCAATTTGTCAGAATTTTTTATACAATATAACTACTTTTGAAAAAGGAGAGATTATGAAAAAACGATTGTTACTTCTGTTTGCCATACTTTTCGGTATTTTCTTTATGGGTACCAATGTAAATGCAGATGAATACTTACGTGTCGGAATGGAAGCGGCCTATGCACCATTCAACTGGACACAAGAAACGGACGAAAATGGAGCTGTTCCCATCGAAGGAACCACCCAATTCGCGAATGGTTATGATGTTCAGGTTGCTAAAAAAATAGCAGACAAAATGGGCAAAAAAGTGCTTGTCGTCAAAACCAAATGGGAAGGACTGGTTCCTGCACTTACTTCTGGAAAAATCGATATGATTATCGCAGGAATGAGTCCAACTGAGGAACGCAAAAAAGAAATCGCCTTTTCTTCCAGCTACTACACCTCTATTCCTACCCTTGTCGTCCGCTCAGATAGTAAGTGGGCAAACGCAACTAATATCACTGAGTTTGCAGGTGCTAAAATCACAGCCCAACAAGGCGTTTATCTCTATAACTTAATTGATCAGATAAACGGTGTAGACAAACAAACTGCTATGGGAGATTTTTCTCAAATTCGTCAAGCTCTCGAAGCTGGAATCATTGACGCATATGTTTCAGAAAGACCAGAAGCTCGTACAGCCCAAGAAGCAAATCCCGCTTTTAAAATGGTTGAATTGACAACAGGTTTTGAGACACAGGCAGAAGATGTGACCATCGCTGTCGGAATGCGAAAAGATGATGCACGTATTGCACAAGTCAGCCAAGTGCTAGATGTCTTTACTGAAAAAGAACAACTCGCACTCATGGATGATATGATTGAAAATCAACCCGTTGAAAAAAGTGAGACAACTGAAAAACCTTCTTTCTTTGCTCAAGTTTGGAATATCATTGTGAACAACTGGCAACAGTTACTTCGCGGCACAGGTATGACCCTGCTCATTTCTATATTGGGAACGATTATTGGTACTGCAATTGGCTTACTCATCGGTGTTTTCCGTACTGCTCCAAAGGCTGACAACAAGGGACTTGCTTTCCTCCAAAAAGCACTTGCCATTCTCATCAACGTCTACATTGAAATCTTCCGTGGTACACCGATGATTGTACAATCCATGGTCATCTACTACGGAACAGCTCAGGCATTTGGCTTGAACCTTGACCGGACGTTGGCTGCGATTTTCATCGTATCCATCAATACTGGTGCCTACATGAGTGAAATCGTCCGCGGAGGGATTTTCGCTGTCGATAAGGGGCAATTTGAAGCAGCAACAGCTCTTGGCTTTACCCATAATCAAACCATGCGTAAAATCGTCCTACCGCAAGTAATTCGCAATATCTTGCCTGCTACCGGTAACGAGTTCGTCATCAACATCAAGGATACCTCTGTCTTAAACGTGATTTCGGTAGTAGAACTTTACTTCTCTGGAAATACGGTCGCAACACAGACCTATCAATACTTCCAGACCTTTACCGTTATCGCTATTATCTACTTTATCCTGACCTTTACGGTTACCCGAATCCTACGCATGATTGAAAAACGCTTTGATACGGATACCTACACAACTGGAGCCAATCAAATGCAAACGGAGGTGCTTCATGACTAATACAATTTTAGAAATTAACCATCTCAAAAAGGCCTTTGGCCAAAATTTGGTTCTAAGAGATATTTCCATGACAGTAAAAAAAGGAGAGGTTATCTCCATTATCGGCTCTTCTGGTTCTGGAAAATCAACCTTTCTGAGGTCAATCAATCTGTTAGAAACACCTAGTGAGGGAGAAATCCTCTACCATGGACAAAATGTTTTGGAAAAAGGTTATGATTTAACAAGCTATCGTGAAAAATTGGGCATGGTCTTTCAATCCTTTAACCTCTTTAACAACTTGAATGTTCTAGAAAATGCCATCGTCGCACAAACGACTGTCCTAAAACGCAGTCGAGCAGAGGCAGCAACCATTGCCAAAGAAAATCTAAATAAGGTCGGAATGACAGAGCAATACTGGACTGCCAAGCCAAGTCAGTTATCCGGTGGTCAAAAACAGCGGGTCGCTATCGCCCGTGCTCTTTCTGTCAATCCAGAAGTCATTCTCTTTGATGAGCCAACTTCTGCCCTTGATCCTGAAATGGTTGGAGAAGTTTTAAAAACTATGAAGGATCTAGCTAAATCAGGACTAACCATGATTATCGTAACCCATGAAATGGAATTTGCTCGCGATGTTTCAGACCGTGTTATCTTTATGGATAAGGGAGTGATTGCTGAAGAAGGTAGTCCTCAACAAATCTTTGAAAATCCTCAGGAGACACGAACAAAAGAATTCTTACAACGCTTCCTCGGACATGTTTTATAAAACAAAAATCAACTAGATTTCCTAGTTGATTTTTATGTGAAGTAAAAGAGGAGACAGAATCTCCTCTTTTTGGTGCCTAAAATTAGTTCTCAAATTTTTTATGATTTTTATCATAAAAATCAATAAGTCCCAAAGCGGTAGCAAATGAAATATTATCAATTTTTGCTCTACCTTGCGCAAGGGCAATAACTGACATCTCACGTGCATTTGTCTCTTTACTAATGCGATACCCAGTAATCTTCTTGTCTCGTACCCAACCGACAACTGCGGCCACTTTTTCATAACTAGTCATGAGAAACCCCTTTCTTTTTAATTCGTTCAATTTAGTCTATTATATCTTTTCTTACTTGTCAAGTAAAAAGCCTAATAAATATCTATTATTTTGCTTTTAATGCTGATAATATCTGGGTTCGGATGTCTTCCATCCCCTCAGGACTGGCTGGCAAGAAGATGGTGCTGTTTCCTGTGTGAGAGAAATTGTTTAGCGTATCCAAGTATTGGTTGGTCAACAGAATCGACATAATCTGTTCTTCTGTCAAGCCAATATCAGATTCTTTTAATTCCTTGATAGAATCTGCTAGACCATCTACAATAGCTTTCCGTTGTTGGGCAATCCCCACACCATGGAGGCGGTCTTTTTCAGCTTCGGCTTCAGCGGCTGTTACTATCTTAATTTTATCCGCTTCTGCCAATTCCTGAGCGGCAGCACGTTTTCGTTGTGCCGCATTGATTTCATTCATGGACTGCTTCACTTCTGCATCAGGCTCTACCTTGGTAATCAAAGTTTTCACGATAATGTAACCGTAGGTAGACATTTCTTCTGCTACTTGTTTTTGTACTTCAAGGGCGATTTCATCTTTTTTCTCAAAAAGCTCGTCCAAGGTTAGCTTAGGAACAGAGGAGCGAAGAGCATCTTCAATATAAGACTTAATTTGCGCTTCTGGTCGGATCAATTTGTAGTAGGCATCGGTCACATTATTTTCATTGACCCGATACTGAGTCGCCACATTCATCGTTACAAAGACATTGTCCTGGGTCTTGGTTTCCACGACAATCTCACTTTGCAATAAGCGCAATTGAATCCGAGCCGCAATATGGTCAATACCAAATGGAAGGCGTAGATGGATCCCACTCGCACTCAGTTTCTGATATTTACCAAAGCGTTCGATAATCACAACCGATTGTTGGCGAACGACATAGAGTGAACTGAGAACAACCGCTCCAACCAGCAAGACAAGTAACACAATTACGATGCTAATAATACTAATCATAGAGCATCCCTCCTTTTCTTTGTATGATATTATACTCCTTTATTTGAGACTTATCAAGTAAAACGAAAGAATTTACTCAAACTATTTTACCGCTTACACAAGGAGATTATACAAGGTTTCATTTCCGCGGAGATTGATAAAGGATGGGTCAAATGTTTCCATGCGCTCAATCAATCCTACATAATCATGCTTATCGCCCAAAGCAATCCCAATCAAGACCGGCCCTGTTCCCTTGCTAGCTCGTTTGATATATTCAAAACGAGTAATGTCATCATTTGGACCCAAGATGTCTGTTACGAATTCCCGTAAGGCTCCAGGACGTTGAGGGAAATTGACAACGAAATAATGTTTAATTCCGTCATAAATCAGCGCCCGCTCTTCCATTTCTGGCATGCGGTTAATATCATTATTTCCCCCTGAGATGATACAGCAGACCGTTTTACCTTTGATGTACTCGCTCAAAATATCTAAGGCTGCAATGCTGGCTGCACCTGCTGGTTCTGCCACAATCCCTTGTTTGGAATAAAGATCAATCAAGGTTTCCGAAATCAAGCCCTCATCCACACCGATGAGGTTTTCCACATACTTGCGTGTCACTTCATAGGTTAATTGTCCTACCTTTTGTACGGCAATACCGTCTGCAAATTTATCAATTTCTTTTAATTTTACAGGTCCTCCTGCTTCAAAGGCAGCTTTCATACTCCGAGCCCCTTCAGCTTCTACCCCGATGACTTCAATGGCTGGATTGGTTTCCTTGATATAGGTAGCAACTCCTGCAATTAGGCCACCCCCACCAACTGGTACTAAAACTGTATCAAAATCAATGGATTCACGCTCTGCTTCCTCCATGATTTCATAGCCTACAGTACCCTGACCTGCCTGCACATGGATGTCATCAAAAGGTGCGATGAAGGTACGATTTTCACGCTCCGTAAAGTCTTGAGCTGCTTTAGCTGAAGCATCAAAAGTATCCCCAACCAACTTGATATCCACCATGTCACCACCAAAGAAGCGAACTTGACCAATTTTCTGCTGTGGAGTGGTAATCGGCATAAAAATCGTTGCAGGAATTCCCAACTCATTACAGGTAAAGGCAACTCCTTGGGCATGATTTCCTGCACTGGCACAGACCACACCACGTTTACGCTCCTCTTCTTTCAATTGAGAAATAGCATAGTAGGCACCACGAATTTTGAAGGAACGAACACGTTGGGCATTCTCTCGTTTGAGATAGATTTTCGCTCCATATTTTTCTGACAAATAACGGTCATAATCCAGCGGGGTATACACCACCACATCCTTTAATACCTTATGAGCACGTACAATGTCCTTAGCTGTTAACATAGTTTCTCCTTATACATTCGTGAAAAAAGTGAGGAGCTGAGCATCTTGCTAGCCCCTTTCCTCACTTATTTTCTATCCTCATCAGATTATTTAGTATCTACATCCTATCTGACTTGATCAAGTTCAATCTTAATTGTAGATTTTGAAGGCATCGTCGTCATTTTTACCAACAAACGGCATTGCTTTACGTAATTCAGCACCTACTTTTTCGATTTCAAGGTCAGCAGCTGCCTTGCGGTATTCTTCCATACGTGGACGACCTGCCTTGTAGTCTTCCACGAAGTCGTTGGCAAATTTTCCAGATTGGATATCAGCAAGAACGGCCTTCATATTTTCTTTCACTTGGTCTGTAATCACACGTGGGCCTGATACGTAGTCCCCAAATTCTGCCGTATTTGAAATAGACTGGCGCATTTTCTTGAAACCACCTTCGTAGATCAAGTCTACGATGAGTTTCATTTCATGAAGCACTTCAAAATAAGCCAATTCTGGTGCATAGCCTGCTTCTGTCAAAACTTCAAAACCTGCTTCCATCAATGCGGTTAGCCCACCACAGAGAACAGCTTGCTCACCAAACAAGTCTTCTTCGGTTTCTTCCTTGAAAGTTGTTTCTAACAGTCCAACACGCGCTGAACCAACACCTTTTGCCCAGTCCATAGCAATATGTTTAGCATTGCCAGTCGCGTCTTGGTAAACTGCATAAAGAGCTGGCACACCAAAGCCTTCTTCAAAGGTACGACGCACCAAGTGACCTGGACCTTTCGGTGCACACATAAAGACATCGACATCGGCAGGGACTTTGATAAAGCCAAAATGAATGTTAAATCCATGAGCAAAACCAAGCGCATTTCCTGCTTCTAAGTTTGGCGCCACTTCTTCTGCATAAAGATCTGCTTGAATTTCGTCTGGAGCAAGAATCATGATGACATCTGCTTGTTTTGCAGCTTCTGCTACTTCAAAGGTTTCAAAACCATCTTCTTTTGCCTTGTCAAATGATTTACCAGCACGAACACCGATGATGACATCGTGCCCTGTATCACGCAAGTTTTGCGCATGGGCATGTCCTTGTGAACCATATCCGATAACGGCAATTTTTTTGCCATTAAGTGCTGCTACTGTTACATCTTTTTCATATTGCATTTCTACTGCCATAATTTTTCTCTTTTCTAATATTCTAATTGTTAGTCTCTACTAAATCCTGTCGCTCCTGTACGAGCGATATTTTTAATTCCGTAAGGCTGAATAACTCTAAGAAGCGCTTCAATCTTATCTCCATCCCCCGTCATCTGAATGGTAATCGAATGAGGGGCTACATCAACGACACTTGCTCGGAAGGGCTGAATAATGGCTAAAATTTCTGCTCTCTTAGCGGGCGGTGCTACTATTTTAACCAGGAGCACTTCGCGTTCCAAGTGGGGAATATCCGTAATATCCCTAACACGCACTACATCAATTAAGCGATTGAGTTGCTTGATGATTTGCTCAACTTCATCCATTGTCTTAACGTCAATAATGACCGTCACTCTGGAAATTTCTGCTACTTCAGTCGGTCCTACCGAGATTGATTCAATGTTAATCTGTCTCCGTGATAAGACGCCTGTAAAGCGATTCAACACCCCTGATGAATTTCTTAATTTTGCTGTTAACATTCTACGCATTGAACTTCACCCCCAACATTTCTGCATTGCTCTTGCCTGCTGGTACCATTGGCTGCACATGTTCTTTGTTGGAAATGTTAACTTCTAGTAAGAGCGGTTTATCATCTTTAAGGACTTGCAGATCTTGGGCCAAAGTCGCTGGATCTATACAACTTTCATAACGAATGCCATAAGCTTCTGCTAATAAGCGGAAATTCGGCTCTGCATCAAAGACGGACTGACTGCGGCGCTCATCATAGAAAGATTCCTGCCACTGACGCACCATTCCAAGCGAATGATTATTGAGCAGCACCACTTTAATAGGAACTCCGTAACCATTCAAAATAGCTAATTCTTGATTGGTCATTTGGAAACCACCATCTCCAACAAAGAGAATGACTTCTCGCTCTGGGTTGGCCAATTTTGCACCAATAGCTGCAGGAATACCAAATCCCATCGTACCCATACCACCAGAAGTAATCAGCTGTCTCGCATGTTTATAAGGATAGAATTGAGCTGCCCACATTTGGTGTTGCCCCACATCCGTTACGATAATCGCATCACCATTCGTCATTTCACCAATGAGTTCGATGACTTTTTGTGGTTTAATATAGTTTGAATCCTCATCATAGCCAAAGGGCGCACGGCGCTTGTTATCAAGTACTTGACTGGTCCACTCAGTAAAATTGGTCTCAACAGTCTCCAAAGCCAGTAAAGCTTCAAGCGTTGCCTTGGCATCCCCTACAACTGGAATATGCGTTTTAACTACTTTTCCAATTTCTGCGGGGTCAATATCAATATGCGCCACTGTCGAATGAACTGCAAAAGTGCTAGGATTACCAGTCAAACGATCATCAAATCGTGCCCCAATATTGATAATGTAATCCGCATCGGTCAAGGCCATATTGGAGGCATAGGAACCGTGCATGCCACCCATTCCTAGTGATAATTCATGCTGAATCGGAATGGTGCCTAAACCAAGAAGGGTCGATACAACTGGAATACGATAGCGCTCTGCAAAAGCCACCAATTCTTTCGTAGCATCGGCATAGTTTATTCCCCCACCAGCAAGAATGATTGGTTTTTTGGAAATGGAGAGTTGCTGCAAAATCTTCTTCACTTGCAAGCCATTTGGTTGAATCGTTGGCTGATAACTTGGTAATTGAACTGTGTCATCATAGTAGTAATCAACCACAGCTTCTTGAATATCTTTTGGAATATCAATGACGACTGGCCCTGGACGACCTGTTGTGGCGATATGAATCGCTTCAGTAATCACACGGGGAATATCTGCTGCATCTCGCACTTGATAATTATATTTGGTAATGGGCATGGTAATCCCAATAATATCTGCCTCCTGAAAGGCATCCTTACCAATTCCTCGAGTAGCGACCTGTCCTGTAAAGACGAGCATAGGCACACTATCTCCCATCGCATCAGCTATTCCAGTAATGGCATTCGTTGCCCCTGGTCCACTTGTCACGAGCGCAACACCAATTTTTCCTGTTGACTTGGCATAGCCCTCTGCTTCATGGGTTGCCCCTTGTTCGTGACGTGCCAATACATGCTGAATGCCGTCAAAGTGATAAATTTCATCATAGAGTGGCAGTACGGCCCCGCCTGGATAACCAAAAATGATGTCAACACCCAATTTTTTTAAGGTATCAAGTATGAGATACGATCCTGATCGCACCTCATCTAATGGAACTCGGTTCAACTCTCCTCCTCCTCTCATATATCATCTTACCTTCATCTTCTATAATATCATGTTCAACTACAAAATACTAGATAAATATTATTTACGTACTATCATATCATAATGAGAAATAAAGTCAATAGAATTTTCTGAAAATTCCCAATTTTGTTCGTTTTTAGAAACCTTTTAATACAATTCTCTCTCCAAACACATTTCTAATTTTCTTTCTAAAGAAGGCAAATATTACATTTTATAAAATAATTGAATTTTCAGAAATTACTAATTTTTTAATCTTGCCATGTAATAAAACACAAATTTGTGCTATAATATAAAGAAACTATAGAGAAAGAAAAGGAAGAGCCAATGACTGATACAGAGAAATTACAAGAGTTGAGACATCGTAGTTCTGTCTACGATTCTATGGTAAAATCGCCAAACCGCGCCATGTTACGCGCTACAGGAATGCAAGACGAAGATTTTGAAAAACCAATCATCGGCGTGATTTCAACTTGGGCAGAAAATACACCCTGTAATATCCATCTGCACGACTTTGGAAAAATTGTCAAAACAGGAATTAAAGATGCCGGCGCTTGGCCAGTCCAATACGGAACTATCACCGTTGCAGACGGGATTGCCATGGGAACCCCTGGAATGCGTTTTTCTCTCCCATCTCGTGATATTATTGCTGACTCTATCGAAGCAGCTATGGGAGGTCACAACGTCGATGCCTTCGTAGCAATTGGGGGCTGTGATAAAAATATGCCGGGCTCCATGATTGCTATTGCAAACATGGATATTCCTGCTATTTTTGCCTATGGCGGAACGATTGCACCAGGAAACTTGGACGGCAAAGACATCGACCTCGTTTCTGTTTTTGAAGGAATTGGGAAATGGAATCACGGTGATATGACTGCTGAAGAAGTGCGCCGTCTTGAATGCAATGCCTGCCCAGGACCTGGTGGATGTGGCGGAATGTATACAGCCAATACCATGGCCTCTGCTATCGAAGTCCTTGGAATGAGCTTGCCAGGTTCCTCATCACACCCAGCTGAATCAAAAGAGAAGAAAGCAGACATTGAAGAAGCAGGTCGCGCAGTTGTCAATATGCTAAAACTGGGATTAAAACCGTCTGACATCTTGACACGAGAAGCCTTTGAAGATGCGATTACCGTCACCATGGCACTCGGTGGCTCAACCAATGCCACTCTTCACCTCCTTGCCATTGCTCATGCAGCCAATGTTGATTTAACCTTAGAAGATTTCAATGATTTCCAGGAAAAAGTACCACACTTAGCTGACCTGAAGCCTTCCGGAAAATATGTTTTCCAAGACCTTTACGAAGTCGGGGGCGTTCCTGCTGTCATGAAATACTTGCTGAAGCATGGCTTCCTACACGGAGATCGCATCACCTGTACCGGTAAAACCGTTGCCGAAAATCTTGAAGCCTTCGACGATTTGACTCCAGGGCAACAAGTCATCATGCCATTAGAAAATCCAAAACGCGCAGACGGTCCTTTGATTATCTTGAAAGGAAACTTGGCGCCTGATGGTGCGGTTGCCAAGGTATCTGGAGTGAAAGTTCGTCGTCATGTTGGACCAGCCAAAGTATTTGACTCTGAGGAAGAAGCGATTGAAGCAGTCTTGTCTGACGAAATTGTAGACGGAGATGTTGTCGTTGTTCGCTTTGTTGGACCAAAGGGTGGTCCCGGCATGCCAGAAATGCTCTCCCTATCTTCTATGATAGTTGGAAAAGGTCAAGGTGATAAGGTTGCCCTCATCACAGATGGCCGCTTCTCAGGTGGTACCTACGGCCTTGTGGTTGGTCACGTTGCACCTGAGGCTCAAGTCGGCGGTCCAATTGCTTACTTGCGCACAGGCGATATGGTAACCGTTGACCAAGATACCAAAGAAATTACAATGGCTGTATCTGAGGAAGAAATCGAACGTCGAAAAGCAGAAACAATACTCCCACCACTCTACTCACGTGGGGTACTTGGAAAATATGCCCACATTGTATCATCTGCTTCTAAAGGAGCCGTTACAGACTTCTGGAAAACCAAAGAAACAGGGCAAAAATAGACAAAAAACCAGTCATGTCACTGACTGGTTTTTGAGAAAGGGTTATATGAACTACAAGGTTGAACTTACTCGCTTTAAAGTTAAGGAAGGAAAGTCTGCGGTTGTTGATGAATGGATGAATTTTCTAAATAATCATATGGAAGAAACCCTATTGACTCTTGAAGATGAGAAAATGTTTGTCGAAACGATTTTTAGAGAAATCCTAGACGGACAAGAATACCTCTACTGGTATGCTGTCCAAGGTCTAGGCGGTATTGATGTCGAAGATTCTAAATCTGAAATTGACAAGAAACATCTGGAATATTGGAAAGAATGTATCGATAGTAGCTTTGGCTTCAAGGATTTAGATACACAGGTCGTCATGATTCAAAAACCAATTATCAAAACCATGGAAAAATTAGATGCTGATGATAAGCGACACGATAAAAAGGGACTGAAATAGCCTAGCCATTTTCAGTCCCTTTTTATTTTGCCTATAAACGCTTAAATGAATAGCCTTGTCATTCTCACCTTTTATTTTGGACTGATTCCTAGCGTAATACGGCCAATTCGACTAATGCGCGTCATTTTCCAAACAGGAGACCAAACAACTTCAATCCCTGCATTTTCAATGCCGTCAATCTTTTTTAGCGCATCAATCAACTCTTCTGGTAAAGTTTCCGAGCAGGTACAACCAGCATCTGTGAAAGTCATGACAACTTTACAAAAACCATTTTCATCTAGATGGATTTCATAAATCAACCCTAGATTATAAATATCCAGTTCAATTTCTGGGTCATAAATGCTTTCTAAGGTTTGAATTAATTGATTTTCCAGAGCCAAGGCCCGATCGTTGATTTTAATATCATCTCTCATCTTTTCACCCCTATACAGTATGATTTTTCCTATTTTCTCATATTTCACAGGGATTTTCAAGAAGAATGGAAATCTTTTCAAAAAAACAGCCAAAAGGCTGTTTTTTAATCTTTATTCTCTAATGCGCGCAACATTTCATCAATCTTGTTCCCATATTCAATCGATTGGTCTTTTTCAAAGACGAGATCTGGGATTTTATACAAGGTGAGCTTGCGGCCAAGTTCCCGTTTAATGGTTCCTTTTGCTTTTTCAAGCCCTATCTGCGCTTTTTGATTTTCCGAGGCCAAATCACTCATGATAGAGTAATAAACTTTAGCCACAGATAAATCACCAAGCATCTGAACATCTGTGATTGTTACACCTTGAACACGTGGATCACGGACTTTCTTTTGTAAAATCTCATTGACTTCACGTTTGATTTCCATGCCGACACGGTCCGTACGAAAATGATTTGCCATATTCGTTCCTCCTTTTTAAAGGATTTTCTGATTGAAAATCAATCTATCACTCTGCAAATGAGTCATCTAATACATTTATTTTAGGATATGCTAATTCATACAATACTACTGAGCATGTCCTAAGTGCTGAGCAAAGCGAAATTGTGTTCGAGCTAAAAGTCGCTATGAAAAAGATAGATTCATTCGCGTTCATCGAACGCTTCACAAATCTCCTATTTTCATTAGGACTTTTTTAACACTCTCACTACTTAACTAACTGAACACGCCCTAAACACTGTGTGAAAAAGAGACGCTGGTGTCCAGCTTTAGCTGGTTACAACAGTGGCTCACTTTAGGGGCAAATCTTCCTAGAGCCTACAGGCTCTACGTCAGATTTGCTATTTTCACTTGGTGTTTTACGGGCTTTGTATCTTATTTTTTAATCTCTTCCATGATGTAGGCTTCGATGACATCATCAACTTTGAGGTCGTTGTAGTTGTCAATCATGAGTCCGCCTTCACGGCCATTGGTGATTTCTTTGACATCATCTTTGAAATGTTTCAAGCTAGCGAGTTTTCCATCAAAGACAACAACGCCATCTCGGATAACACGAACACTTGAGTCACGAGTAACTTTCCCGTTAATAACCATAAATCCACCGATTGTTCCCACTTTCGAAACTTTAAAGGTTTCACGAACGAGTGCTTCACCGATAATTTTTTCTTGGTACTCAGGATCCAGCATCCCTTTCATCGCATCTTCCATCTCTTCAATAACCTTGTAGATAATACTGTGGAGACGGATTTCGACATCGTCAGTTTCTGCTTGTTGGCGCGCCTGTGGAGTAGGGCGAACACTAAACCCAATGATAAAGGCATTGGATGCTTCTGCCAAGGTTACATCAGACTCATTAATCGCGCCAACTGCCGAATGGACGATATTAACACGAACACCTTCTACTTCAATCTTCTGTAAAGAAGAAGCAAGTGCTTCAACTGAACCTTGTACGTCAGCTTTAATGATAACATTAACAGATTTGACTTCTCCAGCTTTAAGGGTGTCAAAGAGATTCTCAAGACTCACACGCTGAGTAGCTTGACGTTGTTTCAAGAGGGCACGTTTTGCACGTTCTTCCCCCGCTGCACGCGCTGATTTTTCATCTTCATAGACTGCAAAATGATCACCTGCCATCGGCGCTTCATTTAGACCTGTAATTGAAACTGGGGTAGATGGTCCAGCTACTTTCACACGACGACCAAGATCATTGGTCATGGCACGAACCCGTCCAAAGGTATTTCCGACAACGATTGGATCTTGTACATTCAAGGTACCTTGCTGAACAAGAAGAGTTGCTACTGCACCTTTTCCTTTATCTAAATGCGCTTCGATAACGGTACCAATCGCACGAACAGTTGGATCAGCTTTCAATTCTTGAATTTCCGCAACAAGGAGAACGGTTTCTAACAATTCATCAATATTTTGGTTGAATTTCGCTGAAATTTCGACAAATTCACAGTCGCCACCCCAAGCTGTTGAGATAACACCCTGCTCTGCTAATTCACCAATCACACGCTCAGGGTTTGCACCTGGTTTATCAATCTTGTTAATGGCTACGATGATTGGTACATTAGCTGCTTTTGAGTGGTTAATCGCTTCAATGGTCTGTGGCATCACGCCATCATCTGCGGCAACGACCAAAATTGTTAAGTCCGTAACCGATGCTCCACGCGCACGCATACTTGTAAAGGCTGCGTGTCCTGGTGTATCAAGAAAGGTGATTTTTCTGCCACCCTCTTCAATTTGATAAGCACCGATATGCTGCGTAATGCCCCCAGCTTCACCAGTTGCGACACGCGAATTACGAAGGGTGTCCAAAAGAGTGGTTTTCCCGTGGTCAACGTGTCCCATAATCGTTACCACAGGTGGGCGTTCTACCATTTTTTCTTCATTAAGATAGCCATCTTCCACAAAGAAGCGCTCAATATCCGCATTGTCGACTTCAATCTTTTCTTTGGCTTCGATTCCGTAGTCCACCATCAATAATTCAATGGTATCTCCGTCCAGGGATTGGTTTTGCGTCGCCATCACACCCATCATAAAGAGTTTTTTCACAATTTCAGCTGGCTCACGCTTGATGCGTTTTGCGATTTCAGCAACGGTCATACCTGATGTGTATTCAAACTCAGTCGGCAATTCGTGGAACTTACGTTCAGTGACAGGTTTCACAACAGATGGTTGTTTCCCTTTTTTATTTTTCTTGTTTGGATTCCAGTTACTATTTCTTTGATTTCTCACTTGATTTTGACTATTTCGATTCTTTTGTTGTTTCCGTGGACCGTCTTCTTCGTGATCAAAATCGTCACGACGTTTTTCTGGTCGAGTTTGTTTTTTCCGGCGTTTGTCTGCAGCAGGTAGTTCTTCAATAGCTACTGGCACGACTTTCTTAGGTTTTGGTTCCATCACAGGCTCTTCAAACTTAATTTCTTTTGGTTTTTGTGGCTGTTTTTTCGCCTCTTGCGCCTGGCGGAAGCGCTCTTCACTTGTACGGGCATATTCTTGCAATTGTTCTGCTTTTAAAGCGGCTGCCCGTGCTTTGAAATCAATTTTAGCTCTCATTTCTTCTACTTTTGGAGCTTGCTCTGAACGGCTTGGGCCTCTGCTCGCTTGAACTGAACGTTTATCAAAACTTTGTCCCTTATTTCTACGATCCTGCTCTTTGCGGTCACGATGTGGTTTTTGCTGGCCATTTGAACGGTTGTCCTGCGGACGTCCTTGAACTTTTCCTTGATTACGCTTCGATGCTTGCTCCTTGGCACGTGCTTCACGCTCCGCCTTAAAGTTTCTACTTTTTGGTCGATTAGGAGCTGCTTGAAGAACTGCCGGTTTTGTCTCTTGGCTCACCTGTTCAACCGCTTGTTCAGACTTTTTCGGAACAGTTTCGATTTTTACTGCTGGAGAAGGAGCTTTTTCAACCGCCTTATCAGCTGCCTTTTTCACTGCAGAAAATCCCTCAACAATCCGTTGTGCAATCGCCGCTTCCACACTGGACGAGTGACTTTTGACCTCAATTCCTAACTCTTTTGCCTTAGCGACAACTTCCTTGCTTTCTTTGCCCAATTCTTTGGCAATCTCATACAATCTTTTCTTAGACAATATTTTGTCCTCCTGTTCTATTCCATAATAGACCTCATTTTCTTAGTAAATCCAGCATCTGTCACAGCCAGTACCTTACGTGGCTTACCGACTGCTGAGCTTAATTCCAGCGTTGAAAACGCGGTAACAACTTCTACCTGATAGGTATGACTCTTATCTGTGATTTTCTTACTTAGGTTGGGACCTGCATCCTGTGCTAGAAAGACTAGCTTTGCCTTTTGCTTTTGAATGCTTTCAACAACCAACTCTTCACCTGAAATCAGGCGACCAGCCCGTTGCGCCAATCCGAGTAAATTTAATATTCTTTGCTGGTTATTCAAGACCCAGTTCTCTCCTTTTGACCTTGTGATCAACATAGGCAATCAATTCGTCATAAAATGCTGCGGCTACTTCCATGCTAAAGGCACGGTCAAATACGCGTTTTTTCTTGGCCTGAGCTGCTTCATCATTGTCCAGCTTGATATAGGCCCCACGACCATTTGCTTTCCCTGTTGGGTCAATAAAGACTTGACCTTCCTTATTTTTCACAATACGTAATAAATCACGCTTGTCAATAATCTCTCCAGAAACAACTGATTTTCGTAAGGGGATTTTTCTAGCTTTTGCCATCAGTACCTCCAGACGAACTTATTCGCCTACTTCTTCTGTTTCGACAGTTTCTGCAACCTCTGCTTCACCATAAAGTGCAGCTTCCATGGCTTCATATTCTGAAGCAGATTTGATATCGATGCGGAAGCCTGTCAAATGCGCTGCCAAGCGCACATTTTGCCCGCGACGACCAATGGCAAGAGAGAGCTTATCATCTGGTACGACAACTGTCGCATGCTTACCATCTTCTGTATCAAAGATAACTTGGTCAACTTCTGCTGGGGCGATGGCATTGTAGATGAACTCTGCTTCATCTGGAACCCACTCGATGACATCGATATTTTCTTCGATTGGAATCATACGGTCCAATTTAGCATCATAGCGTGCTGGGTGGAATTTGCCTGTAATCTTCTTGATGTTTGAACCACCACGACCAACGATTGTTCCGATAGCGTCCACGTTTGGATTGTGGCTGCGAACAGCAACCTTGGTACGGTCACCTGCTTCACGAGCCACACTCATGATTTCTACTGTCCCGTCATAGACTTCTGGGATTTCTTGCTCCATTAAACGCTTGATCATTTCTGGATGACTACGACTAACAAATACATTGACACCGCGTGCGTTATCTTCTACTTTATAAACATACACCTCGATACGGTCATGCGATTGGAAAACCTCACCAGGAATCTGATCTTGCTTGGACAATTGTGCTTCGATATTTCCCAAATTGACATAGATAAAACGATTATCAAAGCGTTCAACAGTTCCAGACATGATTTCTTTTTCATGAGCCTTATAGGTGTTATAGGTAATGGCACGCGTTTGCTTGCGCATTTTTTCCATAATGGTTTGCTTGGCAGACTGAGCTGCTACCCGACCAAATTCTGCGGGTGATTCTTCAAACTTAATCTTATCTCCTAGTTCGTAGGCTGAAGAAATAGCCAAGGCATCTTTTAAACTAATTTCCAGACGACTATCAAAGACTTCATCTACGACCTCACGGACAGTGTAGACACGAAAGTCTCCTTTTTTCTCATCAAACTCAATAGCAGCCGATTCTGATTGACCATAACGGCGCTTATAAGCTGAACGAAGCGACTCCATAACCGCCTCGATGATGTCTTCCTTTTTGATCCCCTTGTCTTCCTCTAAAATACGGAAGGCTTCTAGCATTTCTTTACTCATCTTTTTTTCCTTTTTCTCAAAAGGTCCTTTCTGTTAAATTTTTACAGCCAGACGTGCTTTCGCTACTGTCTGATAGGGAATGGTTACTTGTTTCTTTCTTGTTTTATCCATGTATTCTATCTGTAATTCCTGGTTCTCAAAGGAAAGGAGCGTTCCTTCAAACACCTTGTTTTTCTCAATTGCTTGATAGAGCTTTACATGAATGTATTGACCAACAGCCTTTTCAACCGCTTCAGCATTTTTCAAGGGTCTTTCAAGACCAGGGCTAGTGACTTCCAGCATATACTGTTCTGGAAAGGGATCCGGTTGAATCTGATCCAACAGCGGGCTAATCACTTCAGATAGCTCAGCTGTATCATTAAGAGAAATGCCTCCCTCTTTATCTACAAAGATAGATAGAACGTAATCGCCACCCATCTTACCATACTCCACATCAACGAGCTCATAAGGAGCCGCAATGTGAGGAGCAATCGCCTGCGTGACAATGTCCACAATCGTTGCCATGGGAATACCTCCTTCTAGATACATATCGAAAGGGCTGGTACAAGACCAACCCTCCTTTTCTCTATTTTCACCATTGTAGCACAAATTCAAAGCTTTGTAAAGAAATATGCTGCCTTAGCACGACAAACGCATGAAACGGTCTTCGGCTTTTTTCTACCTCAAACACTTTTTTGATTTAAAGTAATCGTTTTAAATACTGGTCAAAGGATAGACTAAGGACATATTTCTTACGACGCATGCTCATTTTCTTTCCAAAATCCAACCG
>NZ_JBFRYH010000046.1:0-18549 GCF_040984445.1 Streptococcus handemini | reverse complement strand
TTCTTTTTGGTGTATAATAGTGTTGCATCTCAGAGTCTTTCTAATTGTTGTTGTGGTGATTACAATTATATCTCTCTGAGATGTTTTTTAATACCCTTGACTGGCTAACTTCATTTTAGAACTTTCGTGCTTTTCTTTTTGACTTACAGGCAAGAATCATGCTAAGACAAAATCCTTCATATAAGCCAAAGAAAAGCAAGAAACAGTGCAAGAAAAACTCCGCTGGCAAAATATAGATAACAGGATCCGTATTCGGATTAAACAGCCAAGTACTGTCACCTGCAAAGAGGATTTGGTGAAAGAGGGTAAAAAAGCTATCAAACCCAATCATCACACCAACTATGCCAATCAAAACCGGCAAAACAGCTGCTGTTAGAAAAACAGGGCGATATAAGCTACCATACCCTTTTTTTATAACATTTTTCCAAAAAGATAGCAAGCTCGGCAGACTTATCAATACAACAGCCTGAGCAAGGTGAAAGAGCCACTTGACTTGCTTAAAATGATGCAATCCGTCCGTAGACGAAGGAAAATTGGGCATAGCGAGCGTCTGCTCCCACGGAAGAGTCAGGTAACGTAGAAGAATATTGAAATTATAGCTGATGTCTGTGCTCTTCATGTAAACGACTTGTTCCAAGTCCAACCACTTAATTTCTAAAGGATAGAAGAGCCAAGCTAGGTAGATTGTCGCCACAACGGACACTGACAATAGAAAGCACAAACTTGCCACTACAGAAAATTTAGTTTTCATCAAAACTCCATTCATCTAGGCTATTCAATACGTAGGTCGGAGCTACAGGTAAGGTAGCAACCTCTTCTGCTTTCGTAAATCCTGTCAAGACCAAGAGGGTAGGAAAACCATGATCAATTCCTGCTCGAATATCGGTCAAATAATTATCCCCAACCATGAGGGTCTCGCTCCGCTTAGTTCCCAAAATTGCAAGAGCACTATCCATGATAATGGCTTGCGGTTTGCCGATAATGGTCGGCTTGACCCGCGTCGCTGCTTCTAGTAAGGCAAGTAAAGAGCCTGCTCCCGGCAAGAGTCCTCGTTCAGTTGGGATATTCAAATCAGGATTGGTTCCAATAAAGACAGCCCCCTTTTGAATCGCCAAGGTTGCAATGGTCAATTTTTCATAGGTTAAATCGGTGTCAAGTCCGACCACGACATAGGCAGGATTGTCCGTTTCTTCCACATAACCTGCTTCAAAGATAGCAGATTTCAGGCCCTCTTCTCCAATCACATAGACCGTTTTTGCCTTGCCCAGCTGATTCATATAATCAACGGTTGCAAGACTGGCAGTATAAATAGTCTCAAGCGGGGTGTCGATATTAAACTGCTCTCGCAACATGGCTTGAACCACTTCTGGTCTGCGGGTAGTATTATTAGTCACAAAAAGATAGGGGAGTTTATGCTCCTGAAGAGCATGAACAAAGCCTTCCCCTGCTGGAATACGATCTTTTCCCTTATAAATCGTACCGTCTAAATCAATCAAATATCCTGTATAGGTCATCAAATCTCCTCATTCAAATCGTGCTTCCCAACGCTCCGCCTGATGCGCTTCAAAACAAAGTGCTATTTGTTCGGCTGTATTTTTCGTCAAAGACAGGGGAGGTAAATCATCCAAAGCAAAATAGCCACTTGCAATAGTTTCTGAATTTGCCTGAAATTGCCCGCCGATCCTTCGGCATAAGTAAAAAATCTTCGTCACATGGTGGGCAGAACGACTGGGATTACTCTTTGTCTTATCCAAAATAGCTACTAATCGTTCCACCTCTACTTCAAGTCCTGCTTCTTCCTGTACTTCCTTGATGACATTGTCCATCGTTGATTGTTCAACATCGCACCACCCCCCTGGTAATGACCATAAGCCATCATTTTCTTGCACCAAAAGAATTTTCTGATTTTCGATAATAGCTGCTCGTGTGTCTAATTTTGGAGTCTGGTAACCTGATTCATTGCAAAATAAATCTTGTACTGTGTTTAAAGGCAATCCTGAAGGCTCCACCAGCATTTCTGCTGCTATCTGGCGAATTTCTTCAAATCGTTCTATATCATAGACATCCTTACCATAGGCAAGCCCCGTCTGCGCCAAGGCCTGTAGGCGAACAGCCCACTTGAGCCAATTATTATTTGCTGTCATCTCTTTTTTCCCATTTAATCATTCCTTGGGCATTGAGCTGGCCGTTAGTCCAGATTTCATGCTGTGTGCAACCTTCTTTTGGCACTACTTTTGTCGTCACTAAGGCTTCTGGCGCCACTTCCTTGATATACTTTAGTTGGAAATAGGTCGGGCGGTGCGTGATGAGAAATTCATACTCCAAACTCTCATACATCCACTCAAGGTACTTGCTATTGTTAACATGGTCATTCAGATCTATATCAAAATACCGCACTTCTCGCTCTTCTTCACTAGCTTCCTCCAGCGTACCATATTTGGGAGCGCGCGCTACTTTTTTGACCTTCTCAGATTGGTAGGGCGCAATCAATTCCTCTAGCACCGGGCTGACCTTTCTGGTCTCAAAATCAATTAAGACAAAGTAAGCTAAAATCTTGATGAGCAAGTCTCCTGCTTCATCATAAATCTGAAAGGTCCGATAGCAGAAAAACTTATTGTAAGAAATCGCTTCTGTCTCAATCATAATCGTTTCCTGATAGCGCGGTAAGCGGGTAATATCTACTTCATAATCCGTTACTACCCAGACAAGGCCATACTGCTCAAAGATTTCCTTATCGCCGCGCCCTAGAAGCTCTGATTGGCGACCAGACAAAGCTAAACAATAGGCCAAAAATCCTGGCATTTTTAATTCTTGCTTGACATCTACCATATCAAAGGGCAGAGTGAGTGTTTCTTGATACCGTAGTCCCATTATTCCTCTCCTATTATAAATCGTTCTGCAACTGTATCTCCGAGAAAAAGTCCTTTTTTGGTCATTCGGATAAAGCCATTTTCTTCCTGAAGGAGACCCTCGTTCTTCAAGTCTGCGACCACCTGACCATAGCATTCTTTAAAGGATGTAGCAAATTTTTCCTCAAAACGAGCAATCGAAACGCCTGTTTTCTTCCGCAATCCCAAAAACATTTCTTCTTCCATTTGCTCTGCCTGCGACAACCGCTCTTCGTGAAGCCTCGCATGCCCCTTTTCCCGAATGGACTTCAGATAATGCTGAATAGGACCCCGATTGCGGTAGCGCACGCCAGCCAGATAGCCAGAAGCTCCCGCTCCCAGACCAACATATTCCGCATTATCCCAGTACATGAGATTGTGCCTACTTTCAAAACCTGGCTTGGTGAAGTTGGAAATCTCGTAGTGTTCAAAGCCATTTTTTTCCAATTCCTGCAAGATATATTCAAACATATCTGACTCGACATCTTCATTGGGCAGGTGTAGATTACCTCTGCGCTGGCGATTCATAAAGACCGTATGATTCTCCAAAATCAAGCTATAGAGACTCATGTGGGGAATATCGAGCGAAAGAGCCCGTGCCACATTATCTTTGACCTGTTCCATGGTCTGCCCAGGCAAGGCATAAATCAAGTCAATCGAGATATTGTGGAAACCTGCAGCTTTTAAGGCGCTAATCGTTTCATAGATCTGGGCTTGATTGTGGGAACGACCAATTTTTTTCAGCATGCGGTCATCAAAAGTCTGAACACCCAGCGAGACTCGATTGCACTTGGATTTTCGGAGAAGGGCGATTTTATCAGCCGTTAAATCCCCCGGATTAGCTTCAATGGTAAATTCTTCCACTTGCGATAAGTCAAGCAAACTCTCCAAATTGGTCAGTAAATAGTCCAACTGCTCCGCCGACAAGGCTGTAGGTGTCCCACCGCCAATATAGAGCGTTTTTAAAGGAGGCAAGTCATAGAACCGCACCTCCTCCATAAGAGCTGCTAAATACTCATCAACAGGTTGATTTTTAATAAATACCTTTGAAAAATCACAATAATAACAAATCTGTGTACAAAAAGGAATATGAATATAGGCTGAAGTTGGTCTGTTTGTCATGAAGCTATTATACCATACTCACCCCTTTTCGTCAGAAAGAGGACATGGAAAAGGGAGTTGACAGAAAGCAATTTCTGTTCTTCCCTCCTCTTATAACATAACACTCACTTATTGCGCTTCTAGCATCTCTTGAGCGCAAGATAAAAAGGTCCACCGGACCTTTTTATTCCTCCAAATCCCAAATGTCTTCGTTGTACTGCCCAATCCTGCGGTCACTTGACAAGATAAAAAGGTCCACTGGACCTTTTTATTTCTCCAAATGCCAAATATCTTCGTTATACTGCTCAATTGTGCGGTCACTTGAGAAGAAACCAGCTTTGGCAATGTTGGCAATGACTTTTTCTAACCAAGCATCGCGATCTTCATAGTCCGCAAGCATACGTTCCTTGGTTTCAATGTACTCTTCCAAATCAAGGAGGGTCATAAAGTGGTCATTGTGCTTGAGATTCTCTTGCAATCTCCACAAACGTTCGTCAATTCCTCCTGCTTGACGAATAACATCGCTGGTAATAAAATCTACTAACGGACGAATCGCTTCTTTTTCATAGAAATGATGTGGATGGTAGGTACCATTTGCGTAATGCTCAATCACCGTCTGACTATCTTGACCAAAGATATAGATATTGTCATCGCCTACTAGCTCATGGATTTCCACATTTGCACCATCATCTGTACCAATTGTCAAGGCACCATTTAGCATAAATTTCATATTTCCTGTTCCAGATGCTTCTTTTGAAGCAAGTGAAATCTGCTCGGAAATATCAGCAGCTGGAATGATGAAACTTGCCTCGGTAACATTGTAGTTTTCAATCATAACCAATTGCAAATGCGGACTGACCTCAGGATCATGCTGAATCACCTGTGACAAGACCAAAATCAAATGGATAATGTCTTGCGCAATTGTGTAGGCTGGAGCCGCTTTTCCACCGAAGAATACAGTCAATGGACGAGCTGGAATATTACCTGCCTTGATATCCAAATACTTATGAATCACGTACAAGACATTCATCTGTTGACGTTTGTATTCGTGCATCCGTTTAATTTGCACATCAAAGATAGAATCCGGATTAACCTCAACCCCTTGATTTTTCGCAATATGGCGTTGTAATTTGCGTTTGTTGTGGTATTTAATCTTTTCTAATTCCTGCTTGAAGGCTGAATCGTTCTTATGAGCTAATAAGTCTTCCAAGGCCTCTGCCCTACGGTGATAATCACGACCAATCAAGTCATCCAAATAATGCGCTAAACGTGGGTTGGCATGCATGAGCCAACGGCGGAAGGTAATCCCATTGGTCTTATTGTTGAATTTATCAGGATACAAGTCATAAAAGGCTTTGAGCTCAGATGATTTTAAAATCTCTGTATGAAGCGCAGCTACTCCATTGATTGAATAGCCATAGTGAATATCCATATGCGCCATGTGGACACGACCGTGTTCATCAATGATATTAACCGCAGGATTGTCCTCAATTTTTTTTGCACGACGGTCCAATTCTTCAATAAATGGTACCAAGTGTGGGACAACCTTATTTAGGAATTCAAGTGGCCATTTCTCCAAGGCTTCAGATAGAATCGTATGGTTGGTGTAGGCTGTCATACTCTTGACAATCTCAACTGCCTCATCAAAAGCAATCCCACGGAGTTCCAAGAGACGAATCAATTCAGGAATAACCAAGGAAGGGTGGGTGTCGTTGATTTGTACAACAGCATAGTCTGCTAAGTCATGGACGTTTGATCCCTTAGCAACTGCCTCATCAATCAAGAGTTGCGCAGCATTTGACACCATGAAATACTGTTGGAAAATTCGCAAGATTTTTCCTTGGTCTGTTGAGTCATCCGGATACAAGAAAAGAGTCAAATTACGGAAAATATCGTCCATATCAAAGTCAATACCATCATCAATGATATTGTCGTCAACAGAAGCTAAATCAAAAAGACGGAGACGATTTTTCTTTTCTGTTTTATAACCAGGCACATCAATATCATAAAGTTTTGAAGTCAAGGTAAAATTCGCAAATGGCACTTGGTAAGAAATCGGAGATTCTGTCAACCAAGAACGCGGTGTAATCCATTCATTTGGAACAGCTGACTGCTGGTGATACTGGAATAACTGACGGAACAAGCCAAAATGATAGTTCAAACCAACACCGTCGCCACTTAAGCCAAGACTAGCAATGGAGTCAAGGAAGCAAGCTGCCAAACGGCCCAAACCACCATTTCCTAAAGAAGGCTCCATTTCCATTTCTTCAATCGCAATCAAATCTTTGCCAGCTTCTGCTAACTGGTGTTTTACTTCATCATATAAACCTAAGTTAATCAGATTATTCGACAAGAGTTTTCCAATCAAAAACTCTGCTGAAATATAGTAAACTTTCTTCTTTTGATCATTGGTGCATTTAGCTTCACTCCGCTGCTTTGTAAAAGCAAGAAGAGCATAATATAATTCCTGATCCGAACAATCTTCAACGCGCTTTGCATACATGGTTTGAACAAAATTTTGTAAATTGATCATTGTTTTGTAAACTCCTACCGTTTTCATTTTTTATAGAAATAAATATGCAAGTTTTCCACTTTTTTTGGAAACGCTTCCCATTGTATTATACTACATTTTATCAAAAAAGGCAAGTCTTGAACAAGAAAAGCATTTACATCCCTAGAGATGTAAATGTTGTCAGAATAGCTTACTTAGAAATCAGTGTTTCAAGACCAACCTTCATCATATCAGTAAAGGTTGTTTGGCGTTCTTCTGCTGTTGTATCCTCATCTGGGTTAACAAGGCTATCTGAAATGGTCATAATGCCAAGAGCTTCTACACCGTGTTGAGCTGCAAGATAGTACAGAGCTGCTGCTTCCATTTCCACAGCATGGACACCCATGGTGCCTAACTTGATATTTTGCTCAGCAAAGTTTGAATAGAAGACATCAGACGACAAGACAGAGCCCACATGCGTGGTCATACCTAATTCTTTAGCGATATGATAGGCCTTATCTAGCAAGTTGAAACTTGCGATTTGCGGAAAGTCATACATTGGCCAATCATTGCGAATGATATTTGAATTGGTCGCTGCTGCCTGGGCTAAGACCAATTCGCGGACATGGACATCCGGATTAAGGGATCCTGCTGTCCCCACACGAATCAGGCGTTTCACACCGTAGTCCACAATCAACTCACGCGCATAAATCGAAATAGACGGCATTCCCATACCCGTTCCCATGACGCTAACACGTTCACCTTTGTAAGTCCCCGTGTAGCCATACATACCACGAATTTCGTTGAATAGCACCGCATCTTCTAGGAAGTTTTCTGCAATGAATTTCGCCCGCAAAGGATCTCCAGGCAATAGAATCTTGTCCGCAATCTCGCCAACTTTTGCTCCAATATGAATAGACATCTCTTCTCCTCTTACAATCCTGCCAAGATAGCTTTTACCAAGCCCTTGAAGTCTTCTTTGATACGTGTTGTCACTTCGACCACTTCCTCATGGTTGAGTGAGCTTTGGAAACCTGCTGCATAGTTGGTAATGGCTGAAATTCCTAGCACCTTGATACCTGAATGCACCGCTACAATCACTTCTGGTACAGTTGACATGCCGACCGCAGAAGCTCCCATCGTTTGGTAAGCACGGATTTCTGCTGGCGTTTCATAGGTTGGACCAGACACACCAAGGTACACTCCTTCTTCTACCTTGACACCGATACTGTCCGCAATTTCTTTAGCTTTGGCACGGTAATCCTTACTATAGGCATCTGACATATCTGGGAAACGTGGACCAAATTCTTCCAAATTTTCACCAATGAGTGGATTGGTGCCAATCATGTTGATGTGGTCATTGATTATCATAAGGGTTCCTGGGCCATAACCAATTCCACCTGCCGCATTGGTCACAATCATGCTATGGCAACCAAGTGCTTTCATGACCCGCACTGGGAAGGTAACGACTTCCATCTGATTTCCTTCATAGAAGTGGAAGCGTCCTTGAAGAGCCAAAACTTTCTTACCAGCCAAGTCTCCATAGACCAATTTTCCGGCGTGGCCGACAACAGTTGATTTGCCCCAGTTTGGAATATCAGCATAGTCAATGACAATAGCATTTTCCACCTCATCGGCTAATTCTCCCAAACCTGATCCCAAAATCAAGCCAAATTCTGGTGCTGTAAGACCTTTTGCTTCCAAAAAGCTCTTTGTTTCTTGAATTTTTTCTATTAATGACATATTTTTTATTTCTCCTTAGTTTGATATTCTTTCTTCCACTTCCGAATCTTTGTTCGAAAGTTGGTAAAGGGTGCAACGGTATTGATATGAATCCATTTCCAGACAGGCCACTTGCTGGGTGTTGAGCTAGCCCATTTGCGCTGATTCGGTTGAAATAGCTCCTCGTCTGTATAGCTGTTTACTTGCTGAAGAGTCGCACCAACTTGCTCTTGAAATTGCCCTATAAGCTCATGTAAAGACAAGCCAGCAACTTCTTCATAAAAGGTCTGATACAGCCCACCAAGCTGATTCCACTTGAAATCTGGATGAGGGGTTACCACAGAAAGTCCTGCCTGCTCATCTTTCTCCCAGCCTTGCAACAGTTTCAACCAACCCAATTGATAGGCAAGCATCTGGGCTGGACTGCGATCCACTCCGTCGAGGAGCAGGTCTTTGTCCTGCTCAGAAATCACCGAAAATTCTCTGATAAAGAGGTCTGCTTTCTTCTCTATTTCTGCTAGCAAGGCTGCCTTGGATTCATATTCTTTCATCTTACACCAATTTATCTAGGAAACTTTCTCCAATCTGGCTCTTTTCAACGCCAAAGTTATCCGCAATGGTCGCTGAGATATCTGCGAAGTGTCCCACTGGGATATGGCCCGCACCTGTGAGTGATTTTCCAAAGATAAGCAATGGTACATACTCACGGGTGTGGTCTGTTCCGACATAGGTCGGGTCATTTCCGTGGTCCGCTGTAATCATGAAAAGGTCATCTTCACCAAGATTTTCGATGATTTCTGGCAAGCGTGCGTCAAATTCTTCTAAACAATCGCGGTAGCCTGCTGTATCACGACGATGTCCGTAGACTGCGTCAAAGTCAACGAGGTTGGTAAATGACAGACCTTCTGTAAAGTCCTCATTTTGCAAGACCTTGATGAAATTATCCACACCATGGTTGTTGGACTTGTTATGACCCATATCGTGGGAAATTCCTGCACTGTTGAAGATGTCGTTGATTTTTCCAACACCGTAGGTATCAATACCTGCTGCTTTCAAGTTGTCAAGAACGGTTGGAGCAAATGGAGAAACAGCGTAGTCATGACGGTTGGCAGTCCGTGTGAAATTGCCCGGTGTTCCCACATAAGGACGCGCAATAATGCGACCCAATAGAGATGGACGCTCAAGGGTAATCGAACGCGCGTATTCACAAATCTTATAGAGTTCGTCAAGCGGAATAATATCCTCGTGGGCTGCAATCTGAAGCACTGGATCGGCAGATGTGTAGACAATCAACTCACCTGTTTCCATTTGGCGTGGGCCAAAGTCATCGATAACCGCTGTTCCAGAATACGGCTTGTTAGCTTCACGAATAATTTTTCGTCCTGAAAATGCTTCAATTTTTTGGAGAAGTTCTTCTGGAAAACCGTCCCAGAATGTATCAAATGGATCAGTGATATTGAGTCCCATGATTTCCCAGTGACCGGTCATGGTGTCCTTTCCACGTGATACTTCTTCTAATTTTGTCACATAGCCTGTTGGATTTTCTTCAGCAACCACTGTTTTGAGCGGAGTGTCACGCTCGATATTACCAAGACCAATCTTAGCCATATTTGGCACAGTCAAGCCCGCTGTTTCTGAGATATGTCCTAAGGTATCAGAGGTCGTATCTGGCTCACCTGCATTGAAAAATTGATCTGCATCAGGCGCCGCACCAATTCCTACTGAATCTAATACAACCACGTGCATGCGTTTAAATTTTGCCATTTCTTTCTCCTTTAAATGAATGATTACTTATATTATAACACAAAAACGCTTTCCTAGTCATTTCTAGGTAAAGCGTTTAATATGTCTCATCGTTTTTCAAGCAAGCGTGGTCCGTCTGGATATCCTACAATAACTTTTGAAACCAACTGGATAAAGAGACCATGTTCGACAACCCCGACAGTATGGTCTAGTTCATTGGCTAGGGCTGCCGCATCGGCAATTTCTCTTAGGTCTAAGTCGATGATGTAGTTTTTCATATCGGTCACGAGTTTTTCGCCATCTTTCATACGGAAGCTCGGGCGATAGCCTTTTTCTTCAAAAGCTCTAAATAAATTCTCAGCCCCATACTGCACCACTTCAACTGGTAATTTAAAAGCTCCCAAGGTCTCGACAACTTTCGACTCATCCACAATCCAAATGCAGTCCTTGCTGTTGACCGCAACAATTTTTTCCATGAGAAGGGCAGCTCCACCACCTTTGATACCGTTGAAAGCTCCGTCTACTTCATCAGCACCATCTACTGTAAGATCCACATAAGGCACTTCATCAATAGATTTTAGGGGAATGCCGAGTGATACCGCATGTTCAGATGTCGCATGGGAAGTGGTGACACCGACAATCGAAAGTCCCTCTTCTTGGACACGACGACCTAATTCTTGCACGAAATAATAGGCCGTTGAGCCTGTTCCCAGACCAACAATCATCCCGTCAGTCACAAATTCAGCAGCCTTTATCCCAACCTGCTCTTTCAAATTTACCATGACCATACTCCTTTTAAAACGTTTTCCATTACAGTATATCATTTTACTATCTGCATTGGAAATGAAAACGGATGCCTATACTCATCAAAAAACATCTCCTCTCATTTAGTGAGAAAAGATGTTCAAGGGTTGTTATTTATCTCCAAGATTGACACTTGGGACAGTTGTTGCGGCATCAGAAGTCGCTTGGAATAAATCCACCTTCTCATAGCCAAAGATTCCAGCGTAGATATTGGTTGGGAATCGTTTGATTTTCTTGTTGTAGGCTGTCGCAATGGTGTTGTAATCCTTGCGGGCAACCAAGAGACGATTTTCTGTTCCCTCAAGTTCTGTAATCAAGTCAGAGACTTGTTGGTTGGAATTTAGTTGCGGATAATTTTCTGTGAGGACGAGGAGCCGAGAAACCGCTGAGTCGAGCTGGCTTTGCCCTTCCTTGTATTCGGCAGAACCTTGCTTGCTAGAGCCGATTTTGGCACGCGCATCCGCAATGGCTGTAAAGACTTCTGTCTCATGCTCCATAGCTCCTTTTACAGAAGAAACAACATTTGGAATCAAATCATAGCGCCGTTGCAACTGCGTGTCCACATTAGACTGGGCATTTTCAACCTCAGCATAGCTATCAATGAGACCATTGTATTGACCAATGGCTCCCATGGCGATAAAGACAATCGCTAGTACTGGAATGAGAATATAGAGTAATTTTTTGTTCATTATTTTTCCTTTCTTTTTACGGTCTTTCCGTTTTCATATAACATTCAGTCGCGAGTCGCAGGCATAAGGTAGGCTAGGCAAAACTCATTAACGACGTAATAGAGAAAAACGAAACGACGATACTACCAACCAGATGAGGCACCGCCTCCGCCGCCTCCACCACCAGACCAGCCACCACCGCCGAATCCAGATGATCCTGAGGAATGATCATTAGAACTGCTAGAGCTGTTGAGCAACATCCAGAGCAGGGCTTCACCACCGCCACGGCCTCCTCTGCCACCACGACCGCCTCGACCACCACGGTCTAGTAAGATGCCGATGATGACACATACGAGGATAATAAGCCCGAAAGAGATGCTACTATCAC
Organism: Streptococcus handemini; assembly: GCF_040984445.1. Lineage (NCBI taxonomy): Bacteria > Bacillati > Bacillota > Bacilli > Lactobacillales > Streptococcaceae > Streptococcus > Streptococcus handemini. The sequence goes on along the minus strand of NZ_JBFRYH010000046.1, from coordinate 6,744 downwards.
CACCATGCTCTTCTTCAAATTCATCCAAGCGTGCCTTGGCTCGGTCCGTTCCGTAAAAGGCATCGCCAATGGCATCCACAATATAGTGGACACCGCCATTGTAATCCCCTTCTCGGAAAAAACTACGCGCGTCCTCTAAGATGCGCCGCGCTTCGACATCCGTCAACACGGTTGCGGCATTATCTGATGTCTCTATCCGAAACTTGCGGTCCTCAAGAGCGATGACAAGAAGTACACCATTATTGGTGCCTGAAAAGCCGACCTGCCACTTGCGAAACACTTCATTTGCAAGAGATTCGATATCTCCTGAAAGAGAATCTGTCATATAAACCCCGACCTGAAGCTGCTCAGTCGTTGATTTCCAAGCTCGATTCTCACTATCAATGGCTTGAATGGTGTCATTTGATAGGGAATGGGTCTCATCTAGCACCGTTGACTCCTGCGGTCTATCAGGGACTTGGGCATACACGGAGGGAGTAAACAGCAGGAACATCAGAGGGATTAGGAACAATCCGACAATCCAACGTAAACCTTTTTTCATAGGACAACCTCCTTTTGACTATTATAGCATATTTCCCCTATTTATCTAGGATTTGTGCTACGTTTTCTTGTAAGCTTGGAATGAGTTCTACTTTAAACCAAGGATTTTTCGCCTGCCAAATATTATTGCGGGGAGAGGGATGAACCAATGGAAAATACTGGGGTAAATAGTTCCCATAGGCTTTGACTGTTTCAGTCAATGTCCGTTTTCGTCTGTCCCTCAAGTAATATTCTTGCGCATATTGACCAATCAAGAGGGTCAACTCAAGCTGGGGCATCATCGAAAACAGCTGCGGATGCCATTTTTGTGCAAAGCCCTTTCTCGGTGGCAAATCGCCTGATTTCCCCTTACCTGGATAGTAAAAATCCATGGGCAAAATCGCTAGTTGATTGGCATTATAAAAGGTTTCTTCATCCACACCCAGCCACGATCGCAGGTTATCACCACTCGGATCTGCAAATAGTCGCTGGCGCTCCTCAGCTTTCAAGCCTGGTGCTTGACCGATAATCAGTATCCTTGCTCTACTGCCAGCTTGAAACAGGGGCTGAATGCCTCGTTCTGTATAAGCTTGATTGGCAGGGTCTGCTATAACGGCTCTTCGAATGTCTTCTATGCTTGGCATACGACCTCCTCCTAGAGAAAGAAGAGACTGGGCTTTTCGGCCCAGCTCCTTATAAATATTTGATTATTTGATTAATTCGTAAATGGCTTCTGCGTAAATAGCCGCTGCACGCATGAGGTCTTCGACATCCGCAAACTCATTAGCTTGATGCATAGTATCTGTATAACCAGGGAACATAGCGCCGTAAGCCACACCACGTTTCAAGAGGCGTCCAAAGGTTCCACCACCTATAACTTGTTCATGACCACGCAAGCCTGTTTGGCGTTCGTAGACATCAAGCAAGGTTGCTACCAACGGATCATCCATAGATACATAGTGAGGAGTATGACCATGTTCTGACAAGGTTACGTCAGCCACTGCCAAGTTCTTCAAGACTGCCTGAATAGCTTCTGGGCTTGTGCCTTTTGAATAGCGGAAGTTTAGTGCAATGGTATTGTCAGTAGCCGCTTCATCAAAACGGAAGACCCCAGCATTCATGGATAATGCGCCCATTTTCTCATCTGTGTGTGCCACACCAAGCGCTTGACCGCTATGGTCCTCAAATAAAATCTCACCTGCAATGGCAAGGTAATCCTTGGCTGGTCCTGCAAAGTCAAACTGATTCAAGAAACGAGCTAGGTAAGTCGCACCATTGACACCAGACTGTGGAGATGCCCCGTGGGCTGATTTTCCGATAATGGTTACTTTGTACTTGTCATCTTCTTCAGCGAGTTCAAATGCAACCTTGTATTCTGTCGCAAAAGCTGCTAATTTAGTTGCTAAGTCTGGCAAGTTCCCTGATACGAGGGCTGTTGCTGATTCTGGCACCATATTTTCCCGCAAACCGCCTGTAAAGCTGTGCAAGCGTGCTGCTCCGCTATTTTCCCCAGCAAAATGAAGATACTCGGTGATATTTCCTTTTTCTCCGTTGATGATTGGAAATTCCGCATCTGGTGAGAAGCCAAAATCAGGCTCTTTAACCCCACTGTGCTCAAAGTAGTAATCCATGTCTGCCCAGCCAGATTCCTCGTCTGTTCCTACGACAAAACGGACTTTCTTTGAAATCGGCAAGCCCAATTCCTTAATGATTTTAAGACCGTAGTAGCAAGCCATGGTTGGTCCCTTGTCATCGCTTGAACCACGCGCATAGAGTTTTCCGTCTTTAATGGTCGGCGTATACGGATCGGTATCCCAGCCACTTCCTGCTGGTACCACATCCATGTGGGCAAAGATTCCAAGCACCTCGTCACCCTCACCGTATTCAAAATGTCCAGCATAGTTGTCAACATTCTTGGTTGGATAGCCGTCACGCTCTGCAATCTCCAAGAACTTGTGCAAAGCCTTGACAGGGCCAGGGCCAAATGGATGCTCCGCATCTGCCAAACTATCATCACGCTCTGAGTTAATTTCGAGCAAGCTGAACAAGTCAGCCAGCAAATCTTCACGACGTTTTTCCACTTCTGCTTTAAAATCAATTGTCATTTTTTCTCCTTTTCAAGTATGAAGTGATACTATTTTATCACAAAATGAAAGAGATTTCATACATTTGGGAGGGAAAACGAAGAGAAAAGGCAGGATACGATACGTTCAAGCGGACTGACTTCGACTTAAGCAATATATCAAACATGCAACTGTCGCAACTTGAGCTGCTTATAAATGGTCCTCCTCTAGGTAACCAGAGGAGGAAGAAAATACTTGCAGCCAACTCATTCACATCTATTCGTCTAATTCTATCACGTGCTGACATTTTTCGGCTACTGCCTGACTATGGGTAGCAATAATAATACAAGAATCTTTAGATTGACGGTATTTTAAGGAGGCTAATACCTCTTCTTCAGTTATTCTATCCAAAGCCCCTGTTATTTCATCTCCAATAATAATAGAGGGATTTTTCACCAAAGCCCGAGCGATGGATACCAACTGACGCTGTCCTCCTGAAATTTCCGAAGGATACTTATCTCTAAGATGAGTAATGTGTAATTCTTCCATAATATCCCTTACTTTAGCTACCCTATCGTCCTCTATCTCCTTTAAAAATTTCAGCGGAAGAGCGACATTATCAAAACAGGTCAAATCTTCCAACAATTGATAATCTTGTGGAATATAACCGATATGGTGCAAGCGATAGCTCGCCAATACTCTATCATTTTTAGGCTGAACATTCCCAAAAATAGAGCAAATACCTGTATAGTCAGAATCCAAGCCCGCTATAATATTTAACAAAGTGGACTTTCCTGTACCAATTCTTCCTTTTATTGCTGTCAGTACTCCGGATTCTACTTGCATGTCAAACTGATCAAAGATAACATTTTTATTGTATTTTTTCGTTATTCTGTTTAACGTTATCATAAGTATCTCTCCTAACCATATCCTGTCTTCTTGCATAGCATATAATACATCCCCAAATACAACAATAAATTTCCCAATAATACAAAGGGTAAGATACGAAAATCCTTAAATAAAATTATTTCAATGAATAAGCATGTCAGTATAGAAACAATGTAATGTAAGGAACAAATTCTAAGTAAAATTCGAACTTTTAAATTGTTCCCCAGTAACCAATTTACACGAATGCTATCTCTATGGGATCTTAGTATTAGTATTGAAAGACTGATAATTACATAACAAAATAGGCTACTTAGAAAGACTAATAACATAATTAACAGCATTCTAGAATAAGTGACAGCAGATAACAGTTGCTTGTATTTGATTACAAAATCATCAACTTCAATAATTGAAAAATCTACAAAACCTGATTGACGAGAATGCCTTTGAATTACTGTCAACATCTCAGCTTCTGACAAGCGTGTTACAAATTGACTATTCAGCATCGCAAAATAGAGAATACCTTCAAACGAAAAATCATCTGTTCCTACTGCTGCAAGGATAGGAGGATAAGGAACAACTAGATAATCATCCAGATAAAACTCTGTATTTCCTTTATAGTACACATAACTATTTGGAGGTAGAAAGCCTTTTACCTCAAAGGTTATGTCTTTCGTATAAAATCCTGCAACCAACTTATCTCCTATCTGATAATGTTTGCGGTAGTGGTTACCTAAAAGAATAGGGTAGGCCTCTAAGTTGGACAAATTAATATTTTTCCAATTGAACTCTTCTCCCTCCTCAACCGTTAATTGATAGAAGTTAAATGCCTTCTGACTAATTTGAAAGGATTTCACTGCCGCAGGTTGCTGATTACTTTGAGCGAAATGATCTATTTCTCGATCATACAAGAAATTCTCCCCTTTATCAAATGATTGAATAAAGAGTGGTTGATTAAATGTTGGTAAAAATTCAAGCTCTTGTGACTGATACAAACTGTTATAGAAGGTTACAAGAGTATTGAGTTTTTCTCTATCTGTTCTAAACTGATAAAAATCAGCGTCCTCCAATAATGTATCAACTAGTGTATAACGACTATAGCCATTAGACATCTGGTTTAGATTATGTCTAGCCTGACTATTTTTTAATAATAACTGGCTAGAGATTGTTATCAGGCTAGTAAGTAATACCACCAAGACAATTGACACACCATGAAACAGAAATAATGAGAAAACTTTCCTCAGTTTCGTCATTACGTGTCTATTACTTATCTTCATAGGCTACCCCTCTATAAAAAAAGTAAGTAAAACAAACTAGCTCAAAAACCATTAAGAATAAAAACTGAAACACTATATCCAGTCTCTCTTTTATAGCATCAAGCAATCCAAAGGAGAGGGCAATCATACCACTATTTATCAAAAATAGTTTAAATAACTCTTTCCGATAAATAGATTGATAATCTTTTCCCAACAGATAATATATTCGATAGCATGTACATTTTTTCTGAATAATAAAATGACTCCAGATAATCGTTGAGAGGCTTACTAAAACTATAGTACCTGCTTGAATTAGCAAAGAAAATTTCGATAAAGATAAAAGGCGTTCAATTCCTCTATTGTCTCCTACCTCTCCTAAGTCTACTAACCTAGAATCTCCAAAATCACCATTTAGGCTGACCTCTCCATCAGAAAACAAGAATTGTCTGACACTAATGATTACAGTATTAGACAGCGGACTATTATCCAACATTCCTATACGCCCAATCACTTCATAACGTCGATCAAAACAAATGACATACTCTCTCCCCTCTTCAATGATGGTTTCTACTGATTGTCCCACAAGAGCTGTCGAAACATCGTTCTTTGGTAACAAGCGACCTGTTTTTAGAGGGAAACTAATTTTTGACCAATCATTGGCAAGAATGTCCAAAACCTCTGTATTTCCATCCTTCATCGCTCTAATCAGCCAAAAATTACTGCTAGATACTTCTTTTTGTTTTAATGCATCGTTCATCTTGTCCGATGATATGAGCAGATGATACGATGTTTTTAGATTATTACTTTCTAAAACGATAAGCTCTTGTTGCCTCTGATAGCAATAGTTGAGCCACAAAGTTAGTAGTAAAATAACTAGTGGAATGTACGTAAGTATCCCTCTCAATTTCCGCATAAACTACCCCACTCCAGTCAGTATGCCTTTTCTTATAAGAAAAAGGCATACTGAACTTATATTTCATTATCTTCCATAAAAAGTCTTAGCACTATGTGTTAAAATTTCTCCTTCATATATCCAGTTAGAATAAGCCCTTGTACCTCCAGTTCCCCAAATACGACCTGAATCGGCACTAACACCTCCCCAGCCCTTCCATTCAACCATCTGCGCCCTAGTATAGTGATACACATCTTCCCAAACTGTCCAACCGACTGCCCTGGATTCTGCACCACCGCTACTCCATCTGTCTTCACGTTTGCCACTATGAATAGGGGACTGTGCTGCGCGAAAAGCAAATCCCTCCGAGATACCACTATCTTGCCTATTTGTAAATTTCCCCGCCTCCTCACTCCAGCCACCTAACACAGATGGATCCGACTGATTCAAAGTAGTGCTAGCTAGGACAGGAGTAGTGTTTAGTCCTAAAAGAGTACCTAATGAAACGCTAATTAACAGGAACTTTTTGATTTTTCTCATAAAATCCTCCTTATAATATGGAAATATAACTGATCACATTACTTAATAAGTAAGTAATAGATGACATTCACAAAATAACAACTACTGACTACTCTTAACCTCCTTCCCCAGAGTAGTACAGTTACATATCTTATTATTTTACTATTAACAATAAGCATACATTTTTGTATCAATGGTTCATCAATCCCGCCAATATCCGTCGCTAGAAGCATTGTTTCTCAAAGTTAGGAATCAGAGCTAGTATTGTCTATAAAATGTGTCTACAAAAAATACGTATAGCACTAAGTATGATAAGAATATTTTAAAAATGATGCCGCTTTCATTGCATGTAAATTATAATATAATTATATTGGTTTGTCAATTATTTTCATGTATTACTCGTGGTGCTAGTTAATCTCAAAGTATCTCAAATTATAAGCAAGTATAATTTGTTCAATTCTCAGTTGCAATCCTGTTAAGCTTCTAGTTAATGTCTGTTCGACATCAAAAAGAGCACAAAGTTCTGAAAATCGAGTTTCAATAGTTCGTCTCATAGCCAACAATTTCCAATGATTATGTTGTTTAGCCCCTGTCATATTTTGACGCAAGG